>NZ_JBFUJC010000005.1:0-29613 GCF_056401595.1 Paenisporosarcina sp. P4_E4_2
ACCATATCCTTTACCAAGCCAAATAAAAAAAACACCCTTTTCAACTACGAGCCATATGAAATGGTTTCGTATTGAAAAAGGGTGTTTTCTATTTATTTTGATTCCACAATCAATGTCACGGGACCGTCATTCGTCAAAGATACATCCATCATTGCGCCAAAGACACCTGTTTCGACATGTAAATTCAAATTACGAAGTTCTTCGTTAAATAAATCCCAAAGCGGCTTCGCGATATCGGGTTTGGCCGCTTCACTGAAGCTCGGTCTTCTGCCTTTTCTAGTATCTCCATAAAGTGTAAATTGGGAAACGGATAAGATAGAGCCACCTGCTTCAAAAATGGATAGATTCATTTTCCCGGTTTCATCTTCAAACAAACGAAGATTCGCCACTTTTTCTGCTACATAGCGAACATCTTCTTCGGTATCTTCATGGGTAATGCCCACGAGCAGAACCAAACCTTTATCGATTTGCCCGGTGACTTCCCCATTAACTGTAACTTTTGCTTCTAAACTTCGCTGTAATACGACTTTCAAAACTAAACCCTCAATTCGTCATTCGTTGTACGGAATGAATATCTGGAATTTGTTTAATTCGTTCAACAATTTTGTGTAAATGTGCAATATTTGTAATCATGATGGTCATATTGATGGTAGCTATCTTATCGCGATCTGCTTTACCACTGACTGCTGAAATATTAGTTTTCGCTTCATTCACCACTTGCATCACTTCGTTCAATAAACCAGGACGATCGAAAGCGGAAATTTCAATATCGACTTGATATTCCTTACGCGTCGCCGTCGTTGGCTGTCCCCACTCAACGTCAATTATACGTTCATTCCCTGTTGCATCCTGCACATTCGGGCAATCGTCTCGATGAACTGAAACCCCGCGGCCTTTTGTAATAAAACCGACGATTTCATCACCCGGAACCGGACTACAGCAACGGGATAAGCGGATAAGCAAGTTGTCGATTCCTTTGACAATAACACCTGATTCGGTTGCTTTTCGAATAGTTGGCGTGTGCATTTCTTTAGTGATTTTCTCTAAAGCTTCTTCCTGATCACGTATCTTACGCATTTTCTCTGCCAGACGGTTTACTACCTGCTGTGCAGTAATGCCGTTAAATCCTACTGCTGCATACATATCTTCTTCGCTCGTGAAATTGAACTTTTCACATACGCGTTTGATATTTTCATTCGTTAATACTTCTTTAATATCAAACTCTTGTGCTTTTATTTCTTTTTCAATCATTTCATGCCCTTTATGGACATTGTCATCACGAACTTGTTTTTTGAAGAACTGCTTTATTTTATTTTTGGCTTGTGAGGATTGGGCGATTTTCAGCCAATCTCGACTAGGTCCAAATGATTGCTTGGAAGTTAATATCTCTACGATATCACCTGTTTGCAGCTTCGTATCAAGTGGCACCATTTTTCCGTTTACTTTTGCACCGATGGTCTTGTTACCGATTTCGGAATGCACGCGAAAAGCAAAATCAATGGGAACCGAACCTGCAGGAAGCTCCATTACATCCCCTTTTGGAGAAAATACATAAACCATATCCGAGAATAAATCGAATTTAAGAGATTCCATAAATTCTTCTGCATTCGAGGACTCATTTTGGTACTCCAAAATTTCCCTGAACCATGTGAGCTTCGAATCAACCGATTTATTAGAAGACTCCACTGTTTTGCCTTCTTTGTATGCCCAATGTGCAGCAACCCCGTATTCAGCGATGCGATGCATCTCTGCTGTCCGGATTTGTACTTCCAAAGGATCTCCTTGAGGACCAACGACCGTTGTATGGAGTGACTGATACAAATTTTGTTTTGGCATGGCAATATAATCTTTGAAACGTCCAGGCATCGGCTTCCAAAGTGTATGGATAATTCCTAGAACTGCGTAACAGTCTTTAATACTTTCGACTGTTATTCGTACGGCAAGCAAATCATAGATTTCGTTAAACTGCTTGTTTTGCAGGACCATTTTTTTATAAATGCTGTAAATATGTTTTGGTCGGCCATATAAATCCGCTTCGATTTCAACGTCTTCAAGCTCACTTTTAATATCGACCATCACATTATTCWAGTAATCTTCACGCTCATTGCGTTTTCGTTTCATCAAATTCACGATGCGGTAGTATTGCTGGGGATTTAAATAGCGCAACGAAATGTCTTCAAGTTCCCATTTGATCGTGGAAATCCCAAGTCGGTGTGCCAGGGGAGCGAAAATTTCCAGCGTTTCACTTGCTTTAAGCCTTTGCTTTTCAACAGGTTGGAATTTCAATGTGCGCATATTGTGCAATCGATCAGCCAATTTAATTAAAATGACACGAATGTCCTGTGCCATCGCCACGAACATTTTGCGGTGATTTTCCGCTTGCTGTTCTTCTTTCGACATGAATTTAATTTTACTTAACTTTGTGACACCTTCCACCAACATCGCCACTTCTTCACTGAATTCGCGAACGATGTCATCTCTATGGATATCCGTATCTTCTACGACATCATGTAAAAAACCTGCAGCTACTGTTGCAGGATCCATTTGAAGTTCTGCCAATATCCCCGCCACTTGAATCGGATGAATAATATAAGGCTCTCCTGATTTTCTGAACTGTTCTCGATGAGCATGCTCCGCCATTTCATACGACTTTTTGACAAATTGCACGTTTTTGTCATTCATGTACGTAGCGACAAGTGCGAACACTTCTTCAGCTGTAAATATTTGGTCTTTCGCCATGTCGAATCACTAGACTCCATTCACTTTCGAATATATGTAAAGACTATTGTATATTAGATAAACACTTCTTGCACCCTAAATGCTACAAGATATTGTCTTTTATTATATGGTCATTCAAAAAATCAACATACTTTTTAATAAAAAAAAGATGAACTTGATTAGTTCATCTTCTTTCAACCTTAATATTGCATCAAAGTGCAAATGTCGTAGCCCTTTAATTTTTCGCGTCCATCGAGGTAAGTTAACTCAATTAGGAATGCACATCCCGCAACCACTCCACCCATTTGTTCAATGAGTGTGATTGTTGCTTCGACCGTTCCACCCGTTGCAAGCAAGTCGTCACAAATCATGACACGTTGACCCGGTTTAATCGCATCTTTATGCATCGTCAGGACGTTCGTTCCATACTCAAGGTCATATTCCGCACGAATTACTTCACGAGGTAATTTCCCTTCTTTACGAACAGGAGCAAACCCTTTACCCATCGCATAAGCGACCGGACAACCGATAATAAATCCACGTGCTTCAGGACCAACTATCATATCTATGTTCTTTTCTTTCGCATATTCGACGATTTGATCAGTTGCATATTTGTAAGCTTCACCATTGTCCATGATTGTTGAAATATCTTTAAAACGGATACCTGGTTTCGGCCAATCTTCCACTATTGTTACATATTGCTTTAAATCCATACTTGCTCCTCCTCAGGAACGGTCTGCTCGGCTAAGCGGGCATCAAACCATTGTCTTAATTCCATATATGGCGCATATAAAAGCTTTTGTTCAAGCTGCATTTTTTTCTCGCGCATTTGATATATCGTCGACTCTGCAAGGTCGCGTTTATTCACTGTTTCCTGCAGGTCAATTCGTCCACTGTTTATTTTAACAAAACCAAGGTCAAAAAACACCTCTGTCATGAAAAATAATGTACTTTCGCTCCATCCTTTATGTTTGGCAAGATCTTTCGCGTGTTGTTGCAAATCGAATGAAGGACGTTTAGCCAAAAATCCATAATACCATTTAAAGTGATCGCGGCTAGGCATTCCTTCAAAATAAGTGGATTCTGGAGCATAAAAATGAGCATAAATCCGTTTCGGTTGTACATGTGTCAAAACAGTTTCCAATACTTCTTCCTGTTCCGGAATATCAAGCAAAACGATATATGGTTTCGCGTCCGGTAAAGATTGTGCTTTGGAAATCAACTTAATATCAGCATTCAATAACGATTGAAAATGATGAACTGTTGATTGATGGAACGCAAGATACAAGGTATTGTCAGGCTGAATCATCTGATGCCATCTATTTACTTGTCGAATCCCACGTATGTCATATAGTTGCCATTCATCCGTTTTCGCATCTTCAATCATGAATTGCGGTTTCTTGCGACCGTTCCACTCATTGATTTGCAAGTCACCAATAAATGACACAGCGACTCCTGGCGTCATTTCATCTGCCAGATGGCCTTTGCTGAAGCCAACAGCATCGAGCGTCAGTGGACCATCAGCGAGCTCCATTTTCACATGATTTTGATTCGCGCCTATTTTTCTCATGGACGAAATATTGACGTTTTCAATACAGTACATCGGCTTTGGAAAATCCATACCGAAGGGTCCCAGTTGTTTCAGTGACTCAATTGTCGACAAATCAATTTCTTCGAGGTTGATGGAAATATCGATCTGTTGAACAGGTAGTAAATCTTCTTCTGTTAATGACTGCTCGGCTTGCTCTAGCAATCTAGTACGCAAATCCGTAACTTTTTCTATTGGCAGGGTCATACCTGCTGCCATTGGATGTCCTCCAAAATGAGGCAAAATATCACGATTTTTAGCAAGTTCATTATATAAGTGGAAACCCTCAATACTTCGTGCGGAACCTTTAGCAATTCCCTTTTCTGAATCGAGACCCAGAACGATTGTTGGGCGGTAATACTTTTCAACCAAGCGGGACGCAACAATTCCAACTACTCCAGGATTCCAGCCTTCTTTCGCCACGACAATCACCAATGGATTTTTTCCAATTTCACCTGATTCCACCACCGCGATGGCTTCTTCGGTCATTTGGCTGACTATGCCCTGTCGTTCTTTATTATGCGTGTCCAATACTTTCGCAAGGGATGCCGCTTCCACAGAATCTGTTGTCAAAAACATATCGACACCTGGACCTGCATCCGCCAATCGACCTAATGCATTTATGCGTGGACCGAACATAAAGCCAATCGTCTCTTCGTTGATTTGATTTTGTTCAGTGCCTGCAATCTGACACAGTGCCTTGATTGCCGGTCTTTTTGACATCCGCAATTGTTTGATGCCTGCTTGTACAAAGTATCGATTTTCATCGTGCAAAGAAACCAGGTCGGCTATTGTCCCGATTGCAACAAGTTCCAACAGTTCTTTCGGCACTTCACCGAGTAAAGCATGTGCCACTTTAAAGGCTACACCGACACCCGCTAATTCTCCGAAAGGATAACTTCCCAGAGGATGTCTTGGATGAATAATGGCATCAGCAGGTGGTAGAATCTCACCTGCTTCATGGTGATCGGTTACAATAACGTCCATACCTAATTCCTTGGCTAATTGAATTTCATTGATGCCTGAGATTCCGTTATCCACCGTAATGATGAGACTCACACCATCTTCAAATGCTTCTTTAAATAATCGTTCACTCGGACCATAGCCATCAACAAATCGATTTGGAATGGCAAACATTACATTGGCATTCAGTTGTTGGAGCACAGTCATCATGACAGAAGTACTCGTCACACCATCTGCATCGTAATCGCCGTATACCAAAATCATTTCCTCATCAGCAATTGCTTTTTTAATACGCTCCACTGCTTTATCCATATCGTGCAATAAAAACGGATCATGCATGGATGATTCGTCCATATGTAAAAACGCTTTCGTTTTGTTGACATCAGAAAATCCGCGAGACGCTAGAAGTTTCGCAGATACAGTCGGTAAATTCAATGCTTCTTTTAAATGTTGAACGATTTGGTCATTTGGTCTTTCCATACGCCATCTCTTTTTTGATTCAATCATCTTTAGTCACTTCCTCATTAATACCATTATAACGTATCTCGTCAGCTCTGTAATTCTTCAAATATCTTATGTTTAAATATGAGTTCCAACTAAACCTCTAACTAGTTGGAAACAACAAAAAAAGCACCCATAATGAGCGCTTCATTCAACTTAACTAGTGGAACGGACATCTGCTTTTGTATCATTTTTAATATCGCCTTCGCTAATCGGTGGGTGTACTTTAGTTCCGCTATTGGTATCTTCATTAGCCAAATGTGCATTCTGGTAACGAACAGGTACATTTTTGTTTAAAGCCGAGATTTCATTTTGCTGTGCCGCAATCAGTGATTCTTTTACTGTATTATCTTTCTCCAGCTGCTTCACACGACGCTGAAATACGAATGAACGGAAAATGGCGACTGATCCACTCACTAGTGCTCCTAATAAGGCTGACACTAAAATAACTAAAATGAGTGGCCATTGGGCGGTGCCGAAGACGTAATTGACCGGTACCGTATCCACATTGACGACTGCAAAAATGGCAACAACCACTGCAAAAATAAGTGCAAATAATAAAGACCATTGAAATTTCATCCAGTTCCCTCCTCAGTATTCAAAATATTGGTTGTTCCATAATACACAAAAAAAAGGAACAGAGCATAGTTATCTATACCCTGTTCCTCATTATTTATAAACTTTACGTGCTTGTTATACGACAGGCTCGTCAGAACCCCATTTTTTCTTGTTCTCATCTTCTTCAACATCAATTGTTCCACGTTTTTTCAATTCGCGTTTTTTGAACACGAACCAAAGCTGTGCAGCGATGAAGATTGAAGAATACGTACCGGAAATTAAACCGATTAATAAAGCCAATGAGAAATTACGAATGGATTCTGCACCGAATAGCAATAATGCGACTACAACCATGACAACCGTTAAAACCGTGTTAACGGATCGTCCAAGTGTCTGGCGAAGTGACTTGTTAACAATCGTTGCAAGTTCTTCTTCTGTCTCGATTTTCTTCGAGCGTTTCATGTTTTCACGAATACGGTCAAATGTAACGATTGTATCATTAATCGAGTAACCTACAATCGTTAAGATTGCCGCAATAAAGGTAACATCCACTTCCAAGCGGAAAATACTGAATACCGCTACCATGAAGAATGCATCGTATAAAAGAGTTAATATTGCTGATATCCCCATTTTCCATTCAAATCGGAATGCTGTGTAAATGATAATCCCAATAGAAGCGAAAATTAAGGCTTTAACTGCATTTTTTGCAAGTTCTTTTCCGACAGTCGGAGATACCGTGCTGATGTTTGGTTCAGCACCATATTCATCACTGATTGTCGCTTTCAATTTATTGATTTCTTTCTGGGAGAAATCTTCATTATATCGAATAACGCCAATTTCTTTTTTATCACCTGAAATGACAATATCTTCAGAAGGATGATCAATCGACTCCAAATAAGTGATTAATTCCTCTTTTGTCAAAGAATCTTCAGATAGGATTTCAACTCGTGTACCACTTGAGAAATCAATACCTAAGTTCAAGCGGAAAATCCCAAGTAATATCATCCCAATTGCAAGGAAAGCAAGGGACGCCGTAAAGAATTTTTTACGTGATTTAACAAAATCAAATCGATCAAATTTTGTTGGCAAATCCAAAGCACTATAATTTTCATCAGCATGATGAATCGTTGATTTTTTGACCCCAAATAACCAAGGCTTGCCATCGAAGAATCCACTATTTACAAGTAAGCCTAATAGTATTCGTGATCCCCATACAGCGGTAATGAAACTAACTAAAATACTGATGATCAATGTAATCGCAAAGCCTTTAACAGAACTTGTCCCAAAATAGAACAATACGGCAGAGGCTAATAAAGAAGTGATATGGGAGTCAAAAATAGCAGAAAACGAATCTTTTGCACCGTTTTTAAATGCTGCATTAATAGACCTACCAATACGTATTTCTTCTTTTATTCGTTCAGCTGTGATGATGTTTGCATCTACTGCTATACCGATTCCCAGAATAATCGCTGCGATACCTGGCAAGGTTAAAACTCCATTGATCAGTTCAAAGACCAATAAATTTAAATAAACAAACACTGCTAATGTTATTACTGCAACCAAACCTGGAAGACGGTAATAAAGAAGCATAAATAAAGCAACTAATATAGTCCCTACTACTCCAGCAAAAATCGTAGATGTCAGGGCTTTTTCACCGAACTGGGCTCCAACTGAAGTTGAATATTTTTCTACCAATTTAACCGGCAATGCACCTGCATTTAATACGCCTGCTAAACTTTTTGTCTCTTCAACTGTAAATGAACCACTGATTTGAACATTATTTGAATTGATTCGTTCACTCACAGTAGGACTTGAAACAAATTTAGGTTTTTCTTTCGACATTTCTTTAGCGAAAGAATCCTTTCCTTCTTCAAAGTCCAACCAGATTACCAATAAGTTTTGACCAACTGGTTTTTGACTGATTTCTTGAGTCACTTCTGCAAATTTAGCAGGATCTTTTAGTTCCAGTGTGACCATCGGACGATTTTTATCATCAAATGTCGCTTTTGCTCCACCTTCTTTTAAATCAGAACCATCCAGCATTAAATTATCTTCAACATCACGGAAAGTTAAATTCGCTTGCGTTGATAACAATTCTCGAGCGGATTCTTGATCTTCAACCCCCGCAAGTTGCACACGAATACGATCTTCGCCTTCAACTTGAATGACCGGCTCACTGACTCCTAAGACATTTATACGGTTTAACAGAGCTTCCGCAGTATCAGCAAGCACTTCTTCAGTGATTTTCTGGTCTTTCTCGTTCTCCAATGGTTTAACTTGATAGAGAACTTCAAAACCACCCTGTAAATCTAATCCTAGTTTAATATTGCTGACAACCGATTGAGCGGTTGTACTGATGGAAGCCGCAAATACTACGATGAGTAATAAAAATGCGATTATTCGGCCTCTGGTTTTCATATGTAAACTTCCTCCTCAACTTGTCAAATGGCGATCTAAAATCACCACTCTCGAAAAAAAGCGCAACATGATTATTATGAAACACGTTACGCCACGTGTCAAATGTCCTTAAGATTCTGACGATTTAGCTATAACAATGCTCGACTTTGATGCTTTAACATTCGGTTTCAATAGTTCCTGAAGATCTCCTTGATTGAGTTCCGAGAACCAATTTGAAGTTCTGAAGTCTTCAATTTGAGTGTGTGTCATGTACTGTGCGGGCGAAGTTTCCAATATATCATTTACCAATTCAGATACTCGCATTTCTTGAATGTCACGTTTTCGCCATTTTTTATTAATACAATAATTCCAGACATCCACTTCCGTGACAGAGTTGTAATTATACACCCGAAATTCGGCAACTTTACTTTCCAATGCGGGTCGCACAAGTTCAAATAATTCTTCATACTTAACACTCATTGAAACACTTCCCTCTTCTTCGGTTTTAAGCATCGTTATTTTCGCATACGAATATTGTATACGAATTTCTTTGACTTGAGAAGGAAGTGGCATAATTGTCGACATTTTTACGTGGAACGATGGTATTAATGGGCGCTGTTTTTTTATCGAAATTGTTTGGCTTTGTTTTTCGCATTCAGTTTGTGCGAATCGCAGGTGAGGAAGCAGTTGGTATATATTCAGCAGCTTACCCAGCGTTTATTTTTTTCTTATCGTTAATCCAGCTCGGTTTGCCAATCGCTGTTGCCAAAATTACCGCTGAGTTGTATGCAGGGAAAAAACATGCCGAGATACAGGCACTCATGCGCAAAGTGTGGAAATTAACTTGGGTTTCCATCATTCTATTCGGACCACTCTTATACTTTACGGTTCCATTTGTCGCAACGAACTTGATGGAAAATGAAGCTATGAGCCAAACACTTATTATCGGCTTATTGACGATTCCGATCGCCGCTTTTTCAGGTGTACTCAAAGGTTATTTCCAAGGACTCGCCAAAGTAGAGGAAACTGCCTGGTCGTCGTTGATTGAGCAATTCTTCCGCATTGGACTTGTCACGTGGCTATTGCCATATGTGGTCAATCAATCAAGTCCGGCATCAACTGCGGCGGCAGCAATGACAATGGCTCTGATTGCGGAACTCGTTTCGTTCCTATACTTGTGGTGGAAATACAAGCGAGTAAAAACAATAAAAGAAAATAAAATTAATTATCCCTCTTCACCTATTTTACAGATAGCATTGCCTTCTGCAGGCAGTCGATTGTTCGGATCTTTCACATGGTTTTTGGAACCGATTGTTTTTATTAAGGCACTTTCAGTCGCAGGAGTCGGGGCGGTGGCCGCAACCAATTTATACGGTATGATCTCGGCAGTCTTTATCCCGTTGCTGTTATTCCCTGCGTTTATTCCATACGCCTTGTCCATTGTGTTGGTCCCTGCTGTCAGTGACGCGAGAGCACGCTCCAACCGGTCGATGCTTCAGGAGCGTGTATCACTAGCCATGCGGGTGTCAGCCATTACCGGATGTTTTGCTGCAACTATTTTTTATTTGCACGGTGAACACATCGTCCGCGTGCTCTTCCATGTAACAGAAGGAAAAGGGTACATGGCTCTACTTGCACCTGTATTCTTTTTCTATTACATCCAGAGTCCGCTCCATGCCATCCTACAAGCGATGCATGAAGCAAAAGCTGCTATGATGAATTCAATTTACGGTGGACTAGGAAAATTATTTGTCATGTTTGTATTGGCTTCCCAACCTGGTGTGGAAGAAAAAGGTGCGATTTTAGCCATCGGTTTCGGTGTTTGTTTAACGTCATTCTTACATATGGCAACACTCAGACAAAAAAAAGAAGCCGGCATTGGCTTCACGTTTTTCGCACTTCCCTACCTGCTGTTTATCATTGTCACGATTCTTCGTCCAGTCATCTGGCCTTTAGGTGAAATGCCTTGGTTGGCTGATAGCATGGTGACGGCAGCATTGATATTCCTCGGATTGCTTGTATTTGGTCAGCTTCAGATCTCAGATGTCCGTCTCCTTCGTAAACTTATAAAGAAGACTTAAATCGCTCTCTCATTTGCACATATAATTTTTCCCGTTCATAACTACAATAGAATACGGTTCTGGGATCATGAATATGGATTTTTTGTAATTCATCGAGCAACCATTCTTTATCCTGCTGGATCAGGTCGAGATGGTTTTCCTGTATATCTCCATCGACGATAAGTGGCAACACTGGATGATCACCATCATTTTTGAAGACAGATAAGTTTCCAGAGGGCTCCAAAAATGCATAAGACACATCTTGAATCGAGCCAATCTGCTGTTCACGAAGCTGCTGGAATAAGTCATCCAAGTTGTAGCGGTGTTTGCGCATTTCTGATTCAATGATTTCGCCGTTACGTATAATGACCGAAGGATCTCCATCAATCAAATCACGGATTTTCTTGCTTTTCAATGACCAATAAGATGCTCCGATTTGAATCAAAAGTAAAAGAATCATGGGCAGAATGGATTCAAACAAACTGCGTCGCGGGTTATCGATTGCAAATGAAGCAACATCTGCAATCATGACGAAAATGACTAAGTCCATCAAGCTTAATTCGYCGACTTCCCGCTTACCCATGATTCTGAAAATAAACAATATTAGCATGTAGAGAAAAATGGTTCTCCATGCTACAACGAATAAATCACTCATACGCATCCCCTTTTTCTATTGAGTATGAGAGAAAAAACGAAGCAATATACAAAAAAACCTGTTTTCCTTTAAAGGAGAACAGGTTTTGATTTTTTACATTTTATAGTGCTGGAGAAGCGTCCAAGATGCGAGCGATAGCCGCACGTTCGAACTGAAGACGAGTGCCGTCTGCTACTGTAACAAATACAGTTGCATCATCCACTGCATCTACCAACGCGTGAAGGCCACCCACTGTTACGATACGATCCCCACGTTTTAAACTAGATTGCATAGAAGCTGTTGTTTTTTGACGTTTTTGTGCTGGACGGATGATGAAAAACCACATCACTACGAACATCAAAATTATAGGCGCTAAGGCCATTAATTGATCCATTATATTATTTCCCCCTTTCTCTATATAAGCGCATGTCCAAAAAGAAGCATTGAAATACAAACTTTTTAAACAACCTTTACATTAAGTATACAAGAATCAGAAATTTTTTGCATTCGGTTTGTTGTATCCGTACTGTTCGAAGAACTCCTCGCGGAAATCTCCAAGACGATCTTCACGAATTGCCTGACGAACTTGTTTCATCAAATTCATCAAGAAATGCAAGTTGTGATAGGAAGTCAAACGAATCCCAAACGTTTCTTCCGCTTTGATTAAATGGCGGATATAAGCACGAGAGTAGTTTTTACATACGTAACAATCACAGTTTTCATCGATTGGTCCGAAATCACGGGCATATTTAGCCCCTTTGGCAACTAAACGGCCGTTACTTGTCATCAATGTACCATTACGAGCAATACGCGTTGGCAACACACAGTCAAACATATCAACACCGCGAATGGCTCCGTCGATTAGAGAATCCGGTGAACCGACGCCCATTAAGTACCTTGGTTTATCAGAAGGCATGAATGGTGTCGTGAATTCAAGCACACGATTCATGATGTCTTTCGGCTCCCCTACAGACAATCCACCAATTGCGTAGCCCGGGAAATCCATTGAAACAAGGTCAGCGGCACTTTGACGGCGAAGATCTTCATATTCCCCACCTTGGATAATCCCGAATAATCCTTGGTCTTCAGGACGCGCGTGTGCGTTCAGACAACGTTCAGCCCATCGAGAAGTTCGTTCTACACTTGATTTCATATATTCACGTGTCGCAGGGAATGGTGGGCACTCATCGAATGCCATCATAATATCGGAGCCTAATGCGTTTTGTATTTCCATCGCTTTTTCAGGACTTAAGAAGAGCTTATCACCGTTCATATGATTACGGAAATGAACGCCTTCTTCTTCAATTTTACGGAACTCGCTTAAACTGAAGACTTGGAAACCACCGGAATCCGTTAAAATCGCACGGTCCCAGTTCATGAATTTATGCAGTCCGCCTGCTTCTTTAATAATTTCGTGGCCTGGACGTAACCATAAATGGTACGTATTACTCAAAATGATGCCGGCTTCCATCGTTTTCAATTCTTCAGGAGACATTGTTTTAACTGTCGCTTGTGTACCGACTGGCATAAATGTCGGTGTTTCAAATGAGCCGTGAGGTGTATGAACAATACCTAAACGCGCTCCTGTTTGTTTACATGTTTTAATTAGTTCGTATCGAATCGCTGTCATGCACGAACTCCTTTCTGATTTGCGGACGGGCGAATAAACATCGCGTCGCCAAAACTGAAAAATCTGTATTGATGGTTTACTGCCTGCTTATAAGCATTCAGAATTTTATCTCGTGATGTCAATGCACTGACCAACATCACAAGCGTAGATTTCGGTAAATGGAAATTTGTAATCAAGCCGTCAATGCACTTAAATTCATAGCCTGGGAAAATGAAAATCGATGTCCATCCGTTATCTTCCTGCAATTGGCCATTAAATTTATTGGCTACCGTTTCAAGCGTACGTGTAGAAGTAGTACCGACAGAAATGATGCGACCGCCTGACGTTTTCACACGGTTAATTGTATCTGCTGTTTCTTGTGACAATCGATAAAATTCCGAGTGCATTTCATGGTCGTCTATCGAATCGACACTGACAGGTCTGAACGTTCCAAGACCAACATGAAGTGTGATGAACACTACTTCCACGCCTTTTGCACGAATTTCATTTAATAAGTCGTCCGTAAAATGAAGTCCGGCTGTGGGAGCAGCTGCTGAACCTCTTTCTTTTGCGAAAACTGTTTGATAACGGTCTTTATCATCAAGTTTTTCGCGGATGTATGGCGGCAACGGCATATCTCCGAGCTGATCGAGAATTTCATAAAAAATGCCGTCGTAAGTAAATTTAAACAGACGTCCACCGTGGTTGGCTTCTCCGACACATTCTGCACGCAACAAACCTTCACCAAATGACACGACCGTGCCAATTTTAACACGTTTTGCAGGCTTAACAAGTGACTCCCACACATCTTCTTCCGTCTGTTTCAACAGTAGAAGTTCAATGTTAGCACCGGTCTCTTCTTTTACACCCATCAGTCGTGCAGGAAGAACGCGTGTATCATTTAGGACTAGGCAATCTCCAGCCTGAAATTCATCTACGATATGTTTGAATGTATGATGGGTAACTTCCCCACTGTCTTTATCTAAAACTAAAAGCTTGCTCGATGTTCGGTCGGCAAGCGGCGTCTGTGCAATTAATTCTTCTGGTAAATAAAAATCAAAATCTTCTACTTGCATGATTATACTTCCTTTAATCTTTATTCCTCAAAATATGGGAGGTTAAAATGGTCATACGCGAGTTTCGTTACCACACGCCCTCGAGGGGTACGTTGTAAGAAGCCGATTTGCAAAAGGTACGGTTCATAGACATCTTCTATAGTTGTCGATTCTTCACCGATACTTGCAGCGATGGTGTCGAGACCAACAGGGCCACCACGAAAACGTTCAATCATGCCCAAAATCAATTTGTGGTCAATATGGTCAAGACCAAGTGCATCTACTTGCAAGAGTTCGAGTGCCTCCTGAGCAGTTTCAATCGAAATCGTACCATTTCCTCTGACTTGGGCAAAATCGCGTACACGCTTCAATAAACGGTTTGCAATACGAGGAGTACCTCGTGAGCGGCTGGCGATTTCACCTGCAGATGGATGGTCGATTTCCGCATCAAACAATGTTGCGCTACGGGATACAATTTCAGTCAACGCCTGGTTGTCATAGTAATCAAGTCTCAGCAGAACGCCGAATCGATCTCGCAGGGGAGCCGATAAAGCACCGGCTCTTGTCGTTGCACCGATTAAAGTAAACGGTGGCAAATCAAGTCTGACAGACCTCGCTGATGGTCCTTTTCCTACGACGATATCCAGACAGAAGTCCTCCATCGCGGGATATAACACTTCTTCAATTGAGCGATTCAGACGATGGATTTCATCGATAAACAACACGTCACCCGGTTCAAGCGAGCTAACAATTGCCGCAAGATCTCCTGGTCTTTCAATCGCAGGACCACTCGTCATACGGATATTGACGTTCATTTCGTTTGCAATAACGGCAGCTAAAGTTGTTTTTCCTAGCCCTGGAGGTCCATACAGAAGTACATGATCCAAGCTCTCTTCACGCATTTTTGCTGCTTTTACAAAAATGTCTAAATTATTCTTTACTTTATCTTGTCCAATGTACTGAGACAAATACTGCGGACGCAACGATTGTTCAAAACGTTCATCGAATTCTGAGACGCCGCTTGAAATCACACGTTCTTGCATGACGTTGACCTCCTTTCATTAACTGAGTTTCAACAACAACTGTAATGCTTTTTTCATATAGCCTTCCGTATCAAGTACTTCGGGCAATGCCTCTAATTGTGGACGCACTTTTGTTAATTCACGTTCTGAGTAACCAAGTGCCGCAAGGGCTAAGAATGCTTCTTCTATTTCGTGTTTGCCTGACGTCTCCGGGAATAATTGAAGTTCATCTTCTCCGCTTGGCATTTCGAAGTCGATTGATAAATCGCCAAGCTTTCCTTTTAAATCAAGAATCATTTGACGTGCCGTTTTTTTTCCGACACCCGGGAATTTCACTAAAAATGACTCGTCTTCCCGTTCAATCGCTTGCACAACCTGAGAGGGTTGTCCACTAGCCAAAATAGCCAAGGCCCCTTTTGGACCGATGCCTGATACTTGAATCAGCTTACGGAACAACTCGCGTTGATCAAGCGATACAAAACCAAAAAGCAATTGGGCATCTTCTCGGACATGCAAGTGGGTGAAAATTTGTTGGAGTTCTGATGATACTCGGAATGCGTAAGGATTTGGCGTGTAAATCTGCCAACCTATTGATTGCTGTTCCAGTGTCATATATTCCGGTGTAATACGTGTAACCAAGCCTTTTATGTAATCGTACATTTAAAGTCTCTCCTCACATTCAACGTACTGATTATAGCATATAAAACGGATGTTCGCAGGAAGAAACCGAGGAATAAACGCCGATACGAACAACATGTATTCTAGCAAGTTGCAATTTATCTACGACTGAAAATGTTTCAATTAGAACATTGTTGGGAAAAGATGTTCAATATCTTAAAATACTAAACTTGGAGGCATTACTTATGGGAAAAAATAATAATACCTTTACGCATCAGAATAATCAACAAAACCATCAAAACGAACAAGGTGAAGTGAATGAACTGAACCGCAAAGCATTGCAATATAACCAGGAGCACAGCAATCATGAAGAAAATAAAAAAGTAGAAGACGTGCAACAACAAAGTGAAAAAGAAAAAGAATAATTGTCATTAACAAACAACACCCGTGATGTCAGTCATCACGGGTGTTGTTCTGTTTATGCAGTTGTCTTACGTCAAGCGGCTACAGTCTTCCCATAGCTGCGGCATTCTTTTTAACGCATGGTTGGTGAATTTCTTTAGCTTTGGTAAAAATCCCAACAATTGTTGATCTGACAAAGTAGTCGCATACAACCACTCACGCATCAATTCATTTGGAAATAATAAATAGTTCCAATCTACATTGATGAGAGATGGATGTTCTTCTATAAGTGCATGTAAATCATAATCAAAATGCGGCAGGACACGGTGAGCCCATAAAATAAGCTCCACCTCTGCAGGTCCTATGCAGGCCAAGTCAAAGTCAATGATATACATACGGTTCTTATTATCACGCACAAAATTATGATGAACGACATCTCCGTGCAGTAGAGTTACGTTATCACGTTTGATTGGCTTGAGCTGTGCTAAAGAATCGTTGGCGAGTTTCGTAATTCTCTGGGTTTTGGAAGAACCGAGTTTTTGAATAAGAAAGGGCTCAACTTGTTGCCATTTTTCCAAACGATGGGCCCATTTCCGATTCAAATCAATCTCGTGAAAGAGACCCGACTTTTGCCACTCAACCTGCTTTCGCGTTGCGTGCAGTTTATGGAGCACTTCAAGAGATTTTTTCCGATCTTCTAATTGATTGAACTGAACTTTCCGCCCACTTTCAATCCACGGTTGCTGGATGACGAATGCATCTGGATATGGCTCAATTGGAACCATGAAGTCCGCACCCGCTTTAGTTAATTGTTCATGTATATAACGAATCTTATTTGCATCTGATTCATATTCATATTTTTTTAATGAATACGCATGGGGTCCAATTTGCCATTTCCACACATTTGGCTTTAATTGAACGTAATGCCCTCGTTCCACTTTTTAATAGTAGTGAGCGGGATTCGGATAACCCCTATGCCCTTGTGGAGCGGGCCACATATGACAAGGCATGCATGCCATGAATGGAGACATATGCTGAGGCATCATTTGGTTAGGCATCATTTGTTGTGGCATCATATATTGAGGCATCATTTGTTGTGGCATCATATAATTGCTTTCCATTTCTTCACCCATGGTTTGAGTTGGATATGGAGTTGGGTATGGATTTTGCCCATATCCCGGTTGTTGTCCGTAATGCTGTCTTCCACAACCACAAGGTTTCGGTGCTCCACATCCGCATGGCGGTGGTGGCGGTGCCCCACAACCACAAGGCGGCTGAGGATGGTACTGAGGTGGCAATGTCGGCATTTGCAGTGATGATTCCATTTCAAGTGAACTGGAATCAAGTAATTGCCATCCTTGTGACGACTTAGGCGGAGCTTTCTGTACCGGTTTTGCTGCAGGCATTGGCATCGGTTTTGCTGCAGGCATCGGCATCGGTTTTGGTGCAGGTGCAGGTGCAGGAGCTGCATGCTGTGGTAAATTTACTTGCAAATGTACGTCCATGTCAGGGACTGGAATCCATCCATAAGGAATGCCCATATRTTGAGGCATCATTTGTGTCATTGCTATGTTTTGATTAATTGGTTGTGGCATTGGCTGTGGCATCGGTTGTGGCATTGGCTGTGGCATCGGTTGTGGCATTGGCTGCGGCATTAGTTGTGGCATCGGTTTTGGCATTGGTTGTGGCATCGGTTGTGGCATCGGTTTCATCGTCGGTTTATGGATTGGCGGTGCAGGTTGAGGAATCGGCTTGGGAGCTGGCTCCATTGTGTATTCCTCCTTCATTTTTTTCACTGGTCTTTCGTTAGTGAACGGGTGTTCAGCCATTCCTTGCGTTTTTGCCGTCTTTTGCGGCACGAAGATCTTCATGCCAGGGACGATATAATCGGGATTTGCCAAATGGGCATTCAAACGTTTCACTTCATCAAAAGAAACACCATATTGCTTAGCAATTTTCCACAGTGTGTCTCCTTTTTGCACAACATGTACGTGCAAAATAATTCCCCCTTTCATCTATGTATCCTATGAATCGCATTTTGATTTGGTCACATAATTGCTGTACATGATAAACTATGAGTACACGTGCTATAGATATGCATGAAAAGGACGGGATCAACTTGAAGAAATTATTAGGAGAAGAAAGACGTCATCAATTACTCAACTTGCTAAAAGAAGCTTCCGAGCCAATTAAAGGCACAGAATTGGCTAATCAAGCTGGCGTTAGCCGCCAAGTAATCGTTGGGGACATGACTTTATTAAAAGCTCGCAACGAACCGATTTTGGCCACGAGCCAAGGTTATGTATATATGAAGCAATTAAGTGTAAGCCATGCGTTCGAACGCCAAATCGCATGTGTGCATACTCCTGCCGATGCGCGGGACGAATTGTACACCTTGGTAGATGCAGGGGTCACAGTAAAAAATGTAACGGTCGAACATCCTGTTTATGGTGAACTGACCGCATCCATCATGGTGGCGAACCGCCATGAAGTCGATTTGTTTTTGACACGCGTGGAAGAAACGGGTGCTAGTTACTTATCTGAATT
Source organism: Paenisporosarcina sp. P4_E4_2 (assembly GCF_056401595.1). Lineage (NCBI taxonomy): Bacteria > Bacillati > Bacillota > Bacilli > Caryophanales > Caryophanaceae > Paenisporosarcina > Paenisporosarcina sp. P4_E4_2. The sequence goes on from NZ_JBFUJC010000005.1 coordinate 18,673, forward strand.
GACGGATGGAATTCATTTGCATTTGATTGCCGCCTCTTCAGGCGAATTCCTTAAAGCAGCAGTTGAGGGTATGCGTAAAAAAGGATATTTGGCGGATGAGGAATAAGAGAAGGACGTCGTTGCGCTATAAGCAATGACGTCCTTTTTATAAAAATGGGGAATGCTGCTCCCATTTTCGAAAAGTTGCTCCAAAGTGAGTACATTTTCGGTCAATGGTTCTCAAAAACAAAAAAGGAATGACTGCGCAATCCGCGGTCATTCCTTTTTGTAAGTAAAATATGTACCGAGAGATTTCACTTCGCACCCTAAAGCGCGTAGTTCTTCTTTCGCTCCTTGCATCATGACAGCTTGTTCATCTTCTAGTACATCCATGATAAAGAAATAATGACCTAGCCCTGTTTTTAATGGACGCGACTCAATTTTGCTTAAATTCAGCTGACGCCATGCGAATACCGACAATACTTGATGCAAAGCACCCGATCGGTCGTCTACAGGCAACTTTATCATAAGGGTCGTTTTGGGTGAGTTGTCATGACCCGTTTTATCAAGACGGATGTTCTTCTTCTGAAGAACAAAAAACCGTGTATGATTGAAATGAAAATCATGGATATTTGGTTCCACAATGGTCAGTCCATATTTCTTAGCGGCAAAATCATTGCCGATTGCTGCAATCGTCCGGTCTGGATTCTCTGCTACATATTTCGCTGCGGCTGCAGTTGATGTAGTCTGTTCCAGAGGTACTCCGCGAAATCGATAATACAAATATTTATGACACTGGGCCAGTGCATGTGGATGTGAATAGACCATTTCGATATCTTGCCAATTCTCCACTTGCTCAGGATGTACCATAAAATGTTGCTCAATCGGTGAYAAAATTTCTGCCGAAACATGCAGTTCCACATCGTGAAACAAATAATCAATTGTTAACGGCACAGAACCTTCCAGTGCATTTTCCAGTGGTACCACGGCAAATTCAACTTCCCCGTTCGCCACCGCTTCAATGCATTCTGGAATTGTTGCATACGGCATCAACCATTCCCCGGCAAAGACCGTTCCTGCTGCTAAATGTGTAAAAGATGCTTCCGGTCCTAAATAAGCAACACGTGATTCCCAATCTTTAGTTAACATGTAAGACACTCCTTAAGATGCGCCGGAACTAATGACTTCCGCTGACTCGACAAAATCCAGCCGTTTCAATTGTTGAATTAAATCATCCAATTGCACATTCATGGCAGTGACATCAAGTGACAGTGTCACATTGGCACGACCTTGAATGGGAATCGTCTGATGGATTGTTAACACGTTACACAGTGCTTCAGCCACTGTATTCAATAATGTCGCAAGCGTTCCTTTGCGATCTTCCAGTTGTAAAAACACCGTTAAAATACGTTCCCGAACAATCGAATGGAATGGAAAGACAGCATCCCGATATTTATAATAAGCGCTGCGTGACAGGTCCACTTTTTTCACCGCGTCCCAAATCGACGCGACTTCTCCACTTTGCAATAACTGCTTGGCATCAAGCGTTTTTTGCATCGCTTCCGTCAGCACATCTTCACGCACTAAATAAAACCGTTGTTCAGATACGTCTTTCATAAGTCCATCCTCACTTTCTATTCGATGAATTCAAATTCGAATTCAAGGAGTCTTACTGTATCGCCATTTTCCGCACCACGTTCACGCAATGCTTCATCAACACCCATACCACGAAGTTGACGTGCGAAACGACGAATCGCGTCTTCGCGAGAGAAGTCGGTCATCTTGAATAAGCGTTCGATTGATGAACCACTTAATACATAAGCTCCATCGTCGTCACGTGAAATTTCGAAGCCATCACGTTCAGATTGGTGTTTGTAAAGAACCGTTTTATCTGATTCTTCTTCAGCCATTTCGTGAATTAAGAATTCTTCAGTTACTTCAAGTAAATCTGCAACTGCGAATAAAAGTTCATTCAACCCTTTACGTGAAAGTGCCGAAATCGGGAAAATCTTCACATCTTCCGGTAATTTCTTACGGAATTCAGCCAAGTTTTCTTCTGCATCAGGCATGTCCATTTTGTTCGCTACAATCAATTGAGGACGTTCCGTCAAACGCAAGTTGTATTGACGAAGCTCTTCATTAATCGTCACATAATCATCATAAGGATCGCGACCTTCAATACCAGACATATCAATTACGTGAACGATTACGCGTGTACGTTCGATATGACGAAGGAATTGATGTCCAAGACCTACACCTTGGCTTGCGCCTTCGATAAGACCTGGCAAATCGGCCATCGCAAAGCTACGACCATCAGTTGTTTCAACCATTCCAAGGTTAGGAACGATTGTTGTAAAATGATACGCTGCAATTTTTGGTTTCGCTGCTGATACGACAGACAGCAATGTAGATTTCCCAACGCTTGGGAATCCAACCAAACCTACATCAGCCAATACTTTAAGCTCTAAAACCACTTCAATTTCTTGTCCTGGTTCGCCTTTTTCAGACAGCTCAGGTGCTGGATTTTGAGGTGTTGCAAAACGGCAGTTCCCGCGCCCTCCACGGCCACCTTTTGCAATAACCGCTCTTTGACCATGCTCAACTAAATCAGCCAGTACCGGTCCGCCTTCTTCAGCCATTACGACTGTACCAGGTGGAACTTTAACGATTAAATCTTCCGCTCCTCGTCCGTGCATTCCTTTACTTTGTCCGTGATCGCCACGGTCTGCTTTGAAATGACGTTTATAACGGAAATCCATTAACGTACGTAATCCTTCTTCAACTTCAAAGATTACGTTCCCTCCGCGGCCACCATCTCCACCAGCAGGACCACCATTTGGTACATACTTTTCACGACGAAACGCGACCATACCATCTCCGCCATCTCCGCCTTTAATGAATATCTTTACGTGATCGACAAACATTGACTATCCCTCCTTGCTTTCTTCTATATGAAAACGCCAATTCTTGGTCGTTTTGCATTCATGGGTCAGTGAAACTTGCGATTCTTTTGAAAGTTCTTGTTGAATGGGTTCCCATTCTCCGTTCGCATCAAACGTCAGTTTAAATGTCGTCGGGTTACACACTATATGAATGTGCAATAGTTGTTCTGTATAAGGATTTAATTGTTCGTGTAACAGTTTTGTTGTTTGTTCAAGTACATCTTGGACTTGATCATCCATCAATAAGTTGCAATCTGATTCAATGTTATTGGAAATGCTTACTTGAAATCCAGGGAAACGCCAATTGGCAGTCTGAAGCCACTCTGTAGTGCGTGGTAAATCCATTTTCGAAAGTTCATAAAACGCTTTAGCTTCTGTAGAGTAGTGATCTATTGCCGCCTTTGCGTCTTCCAGTCGTGCAAGATCAATATTCATTTTGATTAGTTGCAACTGATTCAAAAAATCATGGCGTGCAAATCGCAGTGCCTCATTTATTGAAAACGTTTTTTCGGTCATACATCACACTCTCCATTATGCTAGTCTCAATTCCTAAGTATACCAAGAAACAAAGCGATTTTGTTGCAAAAAAGAAAAGCGCAAAGCACAAGTCTAACTTGACGCTGACGCTGAAAGGAAGGTTTCCTTTGCGACGAGTAACATCAGGAGTAACTGATTCGAACGCTTACTTTCGCATGAGGGACCATCCCGTAGGTGCAGGTATGTGCTTGGAGCTAGACATAGAGTTCCTCTAATCTAGAGTTATCTATGCAAATGTAAACACTTTTTGATAAAAAGAAAAAGGACTGCAGTTATGCAGTCCTTTGGCTGTTTGAATTAAGCTTCTTGAGCTACAGGATATACACTAACTTTTTTCTTGTCGCGGCCATAACGCTCAAAGCGTACAACTCCGTCAACTTTCGCAAAAAGTGTGTCATCTCCACCACGGCCTACGTTTTCACCTGGATAAATTTTAGTACCGCGTTGACGGTATAAAATTGAACCACCTGAAACCATTTGACCATCAGCACGTTTAGCGCCAAGGCGTTTTGATTGTGAGTCACGTCCGTTACGAGTCGAACCTACTCCTTTTTTCGATGCGAAAAACTGAAGATCTAATCTTAACATCATTTGTTTCACCCCCTACTTTTTGAAGGTTATTTTTATATATTGTCCATAATCTTGTTCAATCGTTTGTAAAGAAACAATCATCGCTTGTACAATTAATTGCACTTGATCATTCACAGTTGAAACTAGATCTTGCGGAAACGAGACTTTGAGAAATCCACCGTCTTGCCCTTGCTTCACGTCTGGAAGGACTTTCGTAAGTTCAGCGATTGCATTGACTGCTCCAAAAGAAACAGCGGTTGCAGCTGCACAAACTAAATCTTTTCCATGCTCGGCAAATTCTGCATGGCCTTTCATTTCAAAAGAATGAATGTGATTGGATTGATCTTTTTCAATCGTTACAGTTATCATCGTTCACACATCTTATAGGTTGATTGAATCAATCACAAGTTTTGTGTAAGGTTGACGATGACCTTGTTTTTTACKGTAGTTCTTTTTCGCTTTGTATTTGAAAACTGTGATTTTTTTACCGCGGCCGTTTTTCACGACTGTAGCTTTAACTGTTGCTCCTTCAACGAAAGGAACTCCAACTTTCACGTTGTCTCCACCTACGAATAATACTTTGTCAAATGTGAAAACGTCTTCAGCATCAACACCTAATTTTTCGATGTAGATTTCTTGACCTTTTTCAACTTTGATTTGCTTACCACCAGTTTCGATAATTGCGTACATTTTACTGCACCTCCTCTTAGACTCAGACTCGCCTTAAAATGAGGTGATCTTTGCAGATACTTTAACCTCTTCAGAGCGGTTGTAGTAGCACGGGTGCTACAAACAATAACATTAAAACTTTACCATAATGCTAAGGCAGCGTCAACTGCTTCGTCACAATTTTATTGAATGCTTCTTCATATTTTCGATATTGCCATGAGCGAATATTTTGTAATGCGATAAATGTGAAAATCAATGCCAAATGGAGTTGGTCAAATGTCACTACTATAAAAAGTGTTGAAAGACCGATAGACAACGCTAATAGCATCTCGTGATAACGTTTGGGCAAGATAGATTTCAGCGCTTGTCCACCGTCCAGCGGCAAAATCGGAATTAAATTCAATGCTAGTATAGTCAACTGGACTTCATTAAAAAAAGCCTGTCCAGGAAATTGGAAAGGTTGCGCAACTAAATAGAGAATAGCCGTTGCAAGTGGCCCAGCAATCGCAATGAGCCACTGATGATGAGTCGGAGCTAAAAGAAGGTTCTTAATTTTTATTTCTCCCCCATACGGAAGAATGGTGCAACTGGTCATCTTAAGGCCCGTCCATTTTGCTACCGCAATATGTCCTAGCTCATGAATGAGTAATGAGCCGATAATGATGCTGTAATGTGCGAGTTGTGCAGTCGCAATCAGGTAGATAATGATGGGGATCATGATGGGATGCATGCGAATCTTATTGAAGTACATCATTCATCCATTCCTTAATCGCAGTCGGTTCAAGCAATTCTCCATCACGTTCAACTTTCACGAACATGGAACCAGGCTCTACTTCTGCAATCAAGTCATTGGCAGCAACCGCGGTATAAGGTAAATTAGAAAAATTCTCCACAAATCCATACGTCACCGTATCCCCGTTATCATAAAGGACGGTCATCGTTTTCCCAGTATGTCGGGTGTGCCCGGTAAACAGAATAATTCCATCTTCGCGAGCGACCACTTGTATCGCGGTATCATAGGAAACAAGCACGCCTTCCTCATATGGTTGCATAGATTCATACGAAGCCATCGTTGGTATCATAGGGTCCTTTGTGGGTGCAGACACAGGGATGAGTTCTGGTGTCGAGCTTGTTGGAAACTGAGCGAGTACGAACTCGCGAACCATTTGTAGGTCTTTTCCTTCCGTGAACAGAGTGCGAAGTTGTGAAGTTTGGTCATTTCGTTCCTGGATTTGTATCGTTGCGATGATGCCAACGGTAATTATGCAAGCGATGATCCATTTATTTGTGAATTTCATGCCGCAGCCCCCCTTTTCGGGTAGTATATGCGGGGCTTGTTCGGTTTATTTCTATTAATCTGGGGATTTTGATAGTTATAGGGGCAACTTTGATGCTTATTGGGGCAACTATTCGGTTGATGGGGGCAACTTTTGTCCTTATTGGGGCAACTAACCAATTATCTCCTAATTCTTTCTCAGTTCCGAAGTCAAAAATGGTTCTAACACCCAAGGTTTGAATGAAAGCACATAGGTTCGATTGCGTGAGCTACCTATACTATTTTCGGAAACTTCCTTCACTATCCGTTTAATAAAATATTTATCTTCTATTCCCAGCCACCACTTTAATCGATCACTACTCACTTCGCGCCCGAACAATAATAGATATTATTGGAGCGCAGCGATATGAGCACCTTTGTCACGATGGCTACATCGAGTACATAACCATGTTGAAAAGATCCGAGTCATCGATATCTCAAAGCATTTCAAACACCTGACGCCCGTTTTAATTGAAGAATGTGTAACACCGTGGTGCTCAAGAATATCCGTTTCGTAAACTTTATTTCCATTACGCTTAATAATATGACGCACTTTTTTCAACTCTTCATGGGTCATCAATTTCCTATTGTCAGATTCCATTTGCTCAAGGAAATCACACATAGCATCAATAGGGACAGCTTGAAATAATGTAGGAGATTCAATAACAATTCCAGCTCGGCTTGCCAAGATAATGAGTCCTTTTACAGGAAAATCTACTCCATTTCGATTAAGTCTTTTTTGTAGAACTTTCACCGCTCTTTGTAATTGCAATTCTGGATTGCGCATCCCTTCTTTTAACCCATTTTTGATTCGATAGAATTGTTTGTTGCTTGAATCGAAATAAAATTCTCCAGTCATATTTTTCACTTCTAAAACACAAATTAGCTTTTGTGTCACAACAATAATATCGTACTAAGTATTGTCCAAATTGATATGGCGGTAGATAGACACTTTCGGGGTCAGACTTGCTTCCATCAAATAAGCAGTAGTTTTTTCTTCACCTGAAAAACCCGCCTTAATATTACGATAGCTACTCTCGACTTTAGCGGATTTTTCCATCCGTGATTTTAATATACAAATTCGCAACACTTCTAGTTCGTGCGATTTCAAATTATTCAGTCTTCTCCTCTCCTAAAAAAATCCCCCACTCGATCAAAGTGGGGGATTCAGATAAATTATTTTGCAAAAATGGATTTGATTTTGGAGAACATGCCTTTTCGCTCTTGTTCCAATGACATCAATGGAACAGATTCGCCTAGAATACGGCGGGCAATGTTGCGGTAGCCAAGTGCTGCACGATTTGTTGGGTCCATGACAATAGGCTCCCCTTTATTTGAAGAGGTGATGACATTTTCGTCATCCATGATGATACCTAGCAAGTCGATGGATAGGTGCGTCGTGATTTCGTTGACATCCAGTGCATCGCCAGATTTCATCAAATGTTGACGAATGCGGTTAATGATTAATTTTGGCGGTGCAATATCTTCTTGCTCTAGCAAGCCGATGATACGATCCGCATCACGTACAGCTGAAATTTCAGGTGTTGTGACAACGATCGCACGGTCAGCTCCTGCCACTGCGTTTTTGTAACCTTGTTCAATCCCTGCTGGACAGTCAATGACGACATAATCGTAATCGCGTTTTAATTCCGTCACAAGTTCTTTCATTTGTTCAGGATTAATGGCGTTTTTATCAGTCGTTTGTGCAGCTGGCAACAGGAATAATTTATCTTCAAAACGTTTATCTTTTACTAAAGCTTGATGTACTTTACATCGGCCTTCAATTACGTCAACCAGATCATAAATGATACGGTTTTCTAAACCAAGTACAACGTCAAGGTTTCGTAAGCCGATATCGGTGTCGATTAAACAAACTTTCTTACCTTGAAGTGCCAATGCAGTCCCGAGGTTAGCAGTAGTCGTTGTTTTACCAACGCCTCCCTTACCTGAAGTAATTACTATAGCTTCTCCCACATTAGCTTCCTCCTTTAAATGTAGATAATTGCGGTCTTAATAAACGCAGTTCTTGCAATCTATCAATGGCGATGAAGCCATTTGCATGTAAGTATGCACATTCCATTTCTGGTTGTTCCGAAAGAATGGTTAGTTCATCTGTCATGATTTCTAGTGCTTCATGAATCATTAGATGGGTTGCTTCCAACCAAGACGCAGCAATAACTGCTTCTTTATTACCATTCGCCCCTGCATGCGCAATTCCCTTCAAACGACCGAGAACAAAAATATTTCCTCCGGCGATGACTTTGCCATTCGGGTTCACATCTCCCACAACGACCAAGTCACCTTCTGCCCGAACAATCTGTCCAGAACGAACGATGCCGACAAACGTTTCGGATTGACGCTCTAGAATTCGACGGTTGCTTTCTTCAATTGAAATAACATCACTTTGCACTCGTGAAACACGTAAATGTGGTGACGTGTGCACGCTCGCAATGAGTTCTTTGGTCTGCTCTTCAGAACAAAAGCGATTGCCAAGCTGCAGCAAGACTTCCGCTTGTCCATCGATGCCTTCGTCCGATACTTTACGTTTTAGTTCTTCCACCAGTTCGGCATATGCGCATTGATCATCAAGCCGAAGCACTAGACCGTCTTTAGTTCCTTTTATGTAGACTAGTTGCTTTTTCGTCATCAAATGCGTCACCTCGCGCGTAGAATCAATTTGGCTGATTTAACCGTTGCAACAAACGTGCATTGATTACGTATTTAAATGCCCAGCCGAGCACCACTAAGAAAATTGAATTTGCAATCATTGTGGGAATTAATCGTTCGCGTACAAATACAGCAAGCGAAATGTCTGTTAACCCGATCAATGAAAAGAATTGATAAAGCACGAATTCAAGACCTGCTACCAATACAAGTGACAAAGCCGTTGTCACAATCAGATGCTGGTGAATGAATTTCACGATAAAACTAGCAATTAAACAAATTAATGGATATAAGAAAGAGTACAATCCAATAATATCAATGAAAAACACATCATACAAGAGCCCAAAAAGTAATGCATACAACATCGCGCGATTGCGACTATAGTAGATGGAAATGAATATTAAATACATGATGAGAAATCGAGGGATTAAAAAACGATACTCCCCACTAATATCGAGGGGAGAAAATAATCCGAACACAGGTTCAAGATAAAACAGCACGACGGCAATGGCTGGAATAATCAATCGCTTCATGAGGCGTCCTCATCTTTTGAAGTATCATCCGTCGCACTGTTATCGCCGTCTGCACCATTTTTTACTGTTGTCATCGTTCGTTTCGCAATCATTACATGATCAAGTAGTGCAAAATCTGCCGCTGGCTTGATATATGCCATTTTCGTCAGTCCGAAATCGTCTGTCGAGACTTCTGTAATTTCCCCGATTAATATACCTTTCGGGAAAATCCCGCCTAGTCCAGATGACATGATTTTCTGACCTTTTTTAATTTTAATATTGGAATCGATTCGTTTTAAAATAAGTTCTTTTCGTTCATCATCGTATCCTTCTATTAAACCGAATACTTCTTTTTCACCCATTACCATCGCAGATACGCGATAGTTAGGATTTTGAGTGGATAATAGTTCTACAGTTGAAGTGAATGGAGTTGTCAGAACAACTTTCCCAATCAATCCTTGTGCTGTAAGGATGGCCATGTTTTTTTCAACTCCATGGACTTCCCCTTTATCAAGAATTACTTTTTCTTCCCACTGATCAGGATTTCTCGCGATAACAGTTGCCTGAATCGGTTCATAGTCCCTGAGATCGTCCTGCTTGTCTACGATTTCTCGAAGTCTCGTATTCTCGGATGCTAAATCGTTGACGTCCGCTTGTAATTTTGCAAATTCTTCCAAACGACTTTTCAAACGTTTATTTTCATCGTACGTATTTAACAAAGCATCGACACTATCGAAAACACCTGTTATGTACTGAGTTGGTTTTGAGAAAATTGATTGCCCAAAACCAACGACATCCTTAATAATCTGTTCAGGTAACGACGCATTATCGCGATCTCTGAGAGAGAAGCTGATCAATGCCACAAGAAAAATCACCCCGACAAGCAGCAAAATCAAACGCTTATTCGAAAAAAAATGTGGCATTGGAACGGTCCTCCTTAGTGTTTAGAATTTTGGCGAATCATGTTCAAATGATCTAGCGCCATTCCCGTACCAATTGCGACGCAATCCAATGGATTTTCTGCAATGAAGACAGGCATGCTTGTCTCATCACTAATCACTTTGTCCAAGTTTTTCAGTAATGCGCCACCGCCAGTTAAGACGATTCCACGTTCCATTACGTCAGCAGATAATTCTGGTGGAGTTTGTTCCAATGTCTTTTTCACACCGTCGATTATAGCCGAAATCGACTCACGAAGTGCTTCTGCAATTTCTTCAGAAGAAATTTCGATAGTTTTAGGAAGACCTGTAACTAAGTCACGACCACGAATTTCCATTTTCTCGACATTGTCTATTACTCTAGCAGAACCGATTTCCATTTTAATTGCTTCAGCCGTACGTTCACCGATCGTCAAGTTGTACATTTTACGAATGTAACTTGTAATCGCATGATCCATCGCGTCTCCTGCAACACGTACCGATTCGCTTGTTACGATACCACCAAGTGAAATAACTGCAACTTCAGTTGTTCCTCCACCGATATCAACGACCATACTGCCTGTTGGTTCCCATACTGGCAAGTTAGAACCGATTGCCGCTGCAAATGGTTCTTCGATTGTCACAGCATCACGAGCACCCGCTTGACGAGCTGCATCAATCACTGCACGACGTTCTACCGAAGTAATCCCGTATGGCACACAAATCATGACGTTAGGTTTTTTCCACGTACCACCAGAAGCTTTCATCGCTTCTTTTAAATAGTATTGAATCATTGAAGTCGTAATATCAAAATCTGCAATTACGCCATCTTTCAT
>NZ_JBFUJC010000006.1:0-29052 GCF_056401595.1 Paenisporosarcina sp. P4_E4_2
GGTTGAATATGTCGAAAAAAGCAAGTACACTTGAAACATAGCTGACAAAAAGTGAGCTAGGACAATTGGAAACGCGTCTGTACATGAGCGCCGTGAGACATTTGTGTCAAACCCAAGCCAAATGCCTCATGTTTCTCATGTCAGCGCCAACCAAGAAAAAAGCTTTCTGTTTCATCGGATAATCATTTCCGAGAAAGAGAAAGCTTTTTTATTTGTTTTTAATAGTTATTGGAAAAGCCTTATTGGTCCCCTCGAAAAGTTCATTCGAGGGGTATTTTTGTTGGGAGAAAATGGCTGTAAAGAAATAAACTCTGATTGAAAGGGAATAAACCTTAATCGTCATCATCGTTTCTAAAGAAAGAAAACGGGAACAGTGACCATGGATCGTCGCTATCCATTTCAATAACTTCATCGGCATCCTCATTTGTTTTCACATCTTCCAACAATTGTTTCTGTAGCTTCGGATCGGTACAAAGCCGTTTTGGTATGTCTTCTTTTTTTACATACATTAAGCGCTGTTTCGTACAGGCTGAAACTGCCAGACCGCCAGTTTCGATATCCACAATGACACCGGTCACACCTTTAGGAGGCAAGAATGGTTCGGCGGTTACGCCTTGATGAACTCTCTCCATGTAATCAATCCAAATATTTTTCGTTGCTTGTTTGTCTTCTGCTAGCTGGAGCTGCTTGCCGGCGTCATATCCATTCCAAACACCCGTTGTTAAAGTTGGGGTATATCCAACGAGTACTTGATCGGAAATCGTCGTTCYCGATTTGGCCGCATATGGTCGCGTTTGTTTTCCGCGAATCGACAATCCGGTTGCCGGCGCATAATCGTTGAAAACGGGGTCAAACATGCCGGTCATTAAGTGCGTTAAAATAAACGCATCTTGAGCTGACATGACACGGTCATCATCATCCCGTTCTTTCGGGTCTGCTTCAAAAACGACTTCGCCATGACTGTCTCTAATTGATAGCACGGTCCGAAACGGTTGATCGATGCCGCCATTCGCTATTTTATTAAAAGCGCCAGTCAAGTCTTTCAAAGTCACTTCGGACGTGCCGAGTGCCATTGCTGGCGTTTCCTGCACGGATGTTTCAACTCCTAAGCGCTTTAATAACGATTCAAACGGTTTATAGCCTACCTTCTCAAGTGTTTTTACGGCATATATATTATCTGAAATGGCTATTGCCTGTGCCAATGAAATCGGATGATTCGCAAACTCGCCGTTAACATTTTTAGGCTCGTATTGCGAACGGCCATTGTCATACGTGAAAATGGTGCGCTCGCTCTCAAGGAATGTCAAAGGGGAGARCCCTTCTTCAAGAGCCGCTGCATATAACAGTGGTTTGATGGTGGATCCAGGTTGGCGTTTTGCCTGAGTCACACGGTTAAATGAACTTTCCGAATAAGAGCGCCCACCGATTAATGCCGTTACATAACCTGTTTCAGGTTCCATACTGACAAATCCTRCTTCCAGGCTGTCTTTCGGCATCCAGTCAGCGACTACTTCTTCTGCGACTTTTTGATGTTGGGTGTTCAACGTGGTTTCGATTGTCCAGCCACCTTCAGCGATGGCGCGTCCTTTTTTGGCTAAAATACGATCCGCTTCAGCCCATGCTTCGTCGAGGAAGTAAGGTGCTACCGATTTAGTTCCCTTCCATTCCTCATTTTTCAAAACAATTTGCTCATCACGTGCACGTCGCACGGCTTCTGTTGATACCATTTCCTGTGATTCCATTAAGCCAAGGACTATGTTTTGGCGTTTGTAGGCGTTCTCTTCATTGATCAACGGTGAATAAATACTCGGACCTTTTGGAATCGAAATGAGCAAAGCTGATTCAGCCAACGTCAGGTCCTTACTTGGCTTGCCAAAATAAAAGCGGCTTGCGGCTTCCACTCCGTACATGCCATGACCGAAGTACACCGTGTTTAAATAACCTTCCAACAATTCATCTTTCTCATAAAAGGTTTCCATGCGGTAAGCAAACAGAGCTTCTTTCGCTTTACGAGTCCAAGTTTTATCATGGGTTAAATATAGATTTCGGGCATACTGCTGAGTAATGGTACTCGCGCCCTCCACTTTTTTCATGGCTTTTACATCTTTTAATAAAGCCGTCGCAATTCGTGTGTAATCGAAACCATGATGCTCGTAAAATTCCTGATCTTCAACTGCCAAAATGGCGTCACTTATAAAAGGGGACATCTCCTCTAACTTCACCCAGTAGCGTCTTTGCTCGGCAAAACGGTCCCCGATGGAATGACCGTTGCGATCTAAAAACACGGTTGCTTGAGGGACGGCAAGAGATGGTGGACCAAGAATTTGTGCATATATACGCAATGCCAAAAGAATAGTGCACAATGCACTGATTGACACAATGGAGTACCAGATAACGGATCGAAGCTTTTGGTGCTTTCGTTTTTTTTGTTGTAAGTCAGCTCGTCGCAATTGCTTTCACTCCGTTCATCCATACTTTTTAGTAGTATGGTAAATTCATGGGAGGATTAAACGCGTGAATAGAGAAAATGACAAATGCAAAAACGAGTGGTATATCATTTTTAGGCAGCTAAATGATTCTGTTACCAAATCAAAAATAGAACTGTTAAGAAATAATAGTTGCACTTTTGTCAAAAACATCTATACTTTTTCTGTATTTGTTTTTCGGCAGACCGCGTTCACTTTCGCTACATGCCGGGAACGGATCCACTAACCTCGTAAGTAAAGGAGAATGCATTATGGCTGGATTTTGGTTTACAGAAAAACAAACCGAGAACTTTGGCATTACGATGAAGGTGAACCGTACCTTGCATACGGAGCAAACGGATTTCCAATTGCTCGAAATGGCGGAAACGGCTGAATGGGGCAATATGTTATTCCTGGACGGCATGGTAATGACTTCGGAAAAAGACGAATTCGTATACCATGAAATGGTGGCACACGTGCCTTTATTCACACATCCAAACCCAGAGAACGTTTTAGTTGTCGGTGGCGGAGACGGTGGGGTAATTCGTGAAATCATGAAACACCCACAAGTGAAAAAAGCGACACTTGTAGACATCGATGGCAAAGTGATTGAGTACTCGAAAAAATATTTACCAACAATCGCATCAGAATTGGAAAACCCACGTGTCGATGTACAAGTAGGAGACGGTTTCATGCACATTGCTGAATCTGAGAACCAATACGATGTCATCATGGTAGATTCAACAGAACCTGTAGGTCCAGCAGTGAACTTGTTCACAAAAGGCTTCTATGCAGGTATTTCAAAAGCGCTAAAAGAAGATGGAATTTTCGTTGCACAGTCGGACAACCCTTGGTTCACACCAGATTTAATCAAGCAAGTTCAAAAAGACGTGAAAGAAATTTTCCCTATCACTCGTTTATATACGGCAAACATCCCTACGTACCCAAGTGGTCTTTGGTGCTTCACACTTGGATCGAAAAAATACGATCCTTTGACAGTAGAAGATGCACGTTTCCACGAAATCGACACGAAATACTACACGAAAGAATTGCATAAAGCAGCATTCGTGTTACCGAAGTTCGTGAAAGATTTAGCGGGGGAATAATTAATGAGATTTGATGAAGCCTATTCAGGCAATGTGTTTATTAAAAGTCATCCAAATTACGACGAATCACAAGCTGTCATTTACGGCATGCCGATGGACTGGACAGTTTCCTACCGTCCAGGTTCACGATTCGGTCCACAACGTATTCGTGAAGTGTCAATCGGCCTTGAAGAATACAGTCCGTATTTGGATCGTGACCTTGACGAAGTAAATTACTTCGATGCAGGGGATATTCCGTTACCTTTCGGGAACCCGCAAAAAAGTTTGGACGAAATCGAAACGTTCGTGACAAAATTGTTAGCTGACGGAAAAGTTCCAGTCGGAATGGGTGGCGAGCACTTAGTGTCTTGGCCAGTTATGAAAGCTGTCGCTGCAAAGTATCCGGATTTGGCAATCATTCACATGGACGCACATACTGATTTACGTGAATCTTACGAAGGAGAAGCACTTTCACACTCCACACCAATTCGTAAAATCGCCGATCACATCGGTCCAAAAAATGTTTACTCATTCGGTATTCGTTCAGGCATGAAAGAAGAATTTGTCTGGGCAAAAGAAAACGGCATGCACATTTCAAAATTTGAAGTGCTGGAGCCGTTAAAAGAAGTGTTGCCAACATTGGCAGGACGTCCAGTATACGTAACAATCGACATTGATGTACTTGATCCTGCACACGCACCAGGTACTGGAACAGTCGACTGCGGAGGTATTACATCTCGTGAATTACTGGCGTCTATCCATGCGATTGCAGGTTCCGACGTAAACGTCGTTGGCTTCGACTTAGTGGAAGTAGCGCCAATTTACGATTCATCTGAACAAACTGCAAACACTGCAAGCAAACTCATCCGTGAAATGCTTTTAGGCTGGGTAAAATAAATGCGTAAAGCGCCACTCTAGCTCGACTCCGACGTTGGAAGCAAAGTTTACTGTGTGCCAAGTAACTGCAGACACACCGGAAGGCTAAGTTCCTAGCCTCGTGTCGGAACGCCTTCATGACCCATCCTGTGGGCCTAAGCGGAGGTGCGAGCTGGCGCTTGGAGCTAGGCAATAATAAAAGCGTGATGCTCTCATTTCTGAGAAGCATCACGCTTTTTTATTTGTGAAATGAAAGACGCGATTACGTCCGTTCGCTTTCGCCTCATACATAGCTGAATCAGCAGCACTATAAAGTTCCTGAATCGTTGAGCCATTATCCGGATAGGAACTTACTCCCACGGACACCGTAATTGAAACTTCCAGGTTATCTGAAACGAGGAATGGGGTGTTTGCCACACAGGAGCGTATGCGTTCACCTAGATAAAGTCCCATTGCAGGAGGGGAATTAGCAATCAATACGGCAAATTGTTCGCCGCCATTTCGTGTGACGTATCCCTCATTTTCCGAAACGAGATCCTTCAGACGCTTGCCAAGTTCCCTTAATATTTCATCGCCCGCTGGATRACCGTAAATATCATTCACTTTTTTGAAAGAATCGATATCGATGGAAATCATGCTGAAAGGCTTGGTTGATTCTGTAATGTAAGAATGTGTCAGCTGATGGAATTTGCGATTATTATAAAGACCAGTCAGATAATCGGTCTCTGATAATAATTCAGTATGACGGATTTTCTTAAAATGCTCGTTTAATTCGATTAAAATGAACAGTACAGTAAAGAATGAAAAGGCGGAATAAATGATATAGTACAGGACTTCGTGAACGTTATTCAATGCTGGATACATGATATAGACGATTAAAAGAGCAGTTTGAGCAGTTGCATAATAAAAATAAAGATGAGCATTTCTAAATGTCATCCTATATTTAAAACTGAACGCCCCAATCACAATTCCCATGAGGATAACGTTCAATCCTGCAAGAATTCCAGTCGTAGTGAATTCCTCCATGATAAACATCCGTGTCACACCAATAATCAGTCCGCTGATGATAGGAGCAATCGGTCCGCCAAAAATTCCGGAAATCACAATTACTACGTGTCTTGCATCAAGTATAATCAAATCAGACAGATTGACAGCGGATTCCATCAAGATAAAACCAGCCAATCCAGCAATAATTCCAATGATATAAGGATGTGTTTTCGGGAAAGGGAAATTCGATCGCACAACATCTTGGAAGGGCCAATAGGACAAAACCGCGAAAGTGAATAAAATACAAAAGTTAATAAGTAATTCGAAAAGCATGACTTTTCCTCCGTGAGAAATTCTAGCGTTAGTATAACATACCTAAAAAAACGATTAAGTAAATTTTAACAAATTATTACAATAGCGATGTCCTTTAAAACGACATTTGAAATAAAGTATATAAATCACTTATAATAAAAAGGTTATAGAAAAGCGTAAAGCGCCGTTTTAGGTCGACGCCGGCGCTGGAAGGTCCGATGCGAAAGTTCACTTTCGCCTGAGGAACTGAAGCTTAGGTGCGGCCTGGCGCTTGAAGCTAGACATAGAAAAGCGTAAAAGACATTTCCTTGGTAAGGAAATTAAACAAAATCACAAGGAAGCGGGTGGACTTGTTATGAATACAAAAGTAAAAGTAAGGTTGAAAACGACCATCCGGCAACCTAATGAAGAACCGGAAATCTATGAATTATGGGCAACTGGCACTTTGATTGAAAAAGATGAGTCATCCTATTTAAAATATGCGGAAGTTCAAGATGACAAAGATGTGAACACCACTGTCAAAATGGGTGAAACCGAAGCCCTGGTACTGCGAAGCGGCGGAATTAATATGCGTCTCCCTTTTATTAAGGACTCAGAGCAGACAGGCAGTTACGATAGCGAATATGGCATGTTGATGGTGACAACCAATACACGGCAGATGACGTTTGAGCAAAATGAACACGACGGCCATTTTGTCGTTCAATATGATTTAGACGTGAGCGGGCAACCCGTTGGCGAATACACACTTGAATTTCATTACACGGAGGGATCGCAATGAACGCAGTAGAACAAGTTCAACAATCCATTAAAGAAGCATTACAGAAAGCTATATTGAAAGCCGAATTAACTGATTCGGAAGGAATGCCTGGCATTCATTTGGAATCCCCACGTGATAAAGCGAATGGCGATTATGCTACAAACATTGCGATGCAGCTGACGAAGCTTGCGAAGAAGCCACCTCGTGCTATTGCTGAAGCTATTTTGGAAAACCTTGATACAACTGGCACAGTTATCGAGAAAATCGAAATTGCCGGTCCAGGATTTATGAACATCTCAATTCGCAAAGATTACTTGGCGGACGTGGTGAAAGCTGTCTTGGAACAAGGTGCTGATTATGGCCGTTCAAAAGCTGGCGCTGGTGAAAAAATTCAAGTGGAGTTCGTTTCGGCGAATCCAACAGGTGATTTGCATTTAGGGCATGCCCGTGGTGCATCAGTCGGAGATTCATTATGTAATGTATTGGATTTTGCAGGCTATGACGTGTCACGTGAATACTATATCAATGACGCCGGGAACCAAATCAACAACTTGGCACATTCATTGGAAGCGCGCTACAAGCAAGCATTGGGTCAAGATGCTGACATGCCTGAAGATGGCTATCACGGTCAAGATATCATTGATATCGCAAAAGAGATGGCAAGCGAGCATGGCGATGCATTGCTTCAGAAATCTGCTGAAGAACGCTTTGCATTCTTCCGTTCACATGGTCTAAAAGTGGAACTTGCAAAACTTCAAAAAGATTTAGCCGATTTCCGAGTTAGCTTTGATGAGTGGTATTCAGAAACTTCTCTATACGAAAACGGCAAGATTGAAGTCGCTTTGGATAAATTACGTGCGAATGGTCACGTATTTGAAGAAGAAGGCGCAACTTGGTTCCGTTCGACAACATTTGGCGATGACAAAGACCGTGTGCTGATTAAAAACGACGGTTCATTCACTTACTTAACACCTGATGTTGCATATCATGAAGACAAAATTGCACGCGGTTTTGATAAATTAATCAACATTTGGGGAGCGGACCACCATGGTTACATCCCACGTATGAAAGCGGCAATCCAAGCACTTGGATATGATCGAGATACGCTTGAAGTAAGCATTATTCAAATGGTTCAATTGTATAAAGACGGCGAAAAAATGAAGATGAGTAAACGTACTGGTAAAGCGGTCACGATGCGTGAACTTGTTGAAGAAGTTGGTTTGGATGCCGTTCGTTACTTCTTCGCGATGCGTTCTGGCGATTCACATATGGACTTCGATTTAGATTTAGCTGTCTCACAATCAAATGAAAATCCTGTGTATTATGCACAGTATGCGCACGCGCGTATCAGCTCGATTTTACGTTCTGCTGAAGAGCAAGGATTCAGCGCTTCGAATGCTCAATTAGATTTATTAAAAGCTGAAAAAGAAATAGATGTTCTGAAGAAAGTGGGTGACTTCCCGCAAGTTGTGGCTGATGCAGCGAAAATCCGCTCACCACACCGCGTTGCGACATACATCCAAGAACTTGCAGYAACCTTCCATAGTTTCTACAATGCAGAAAAAGTATTGGATGCAACGAACGAAGACATGACACGTGCACGTCTAGCTCTTATTACGGCAGTCCGCACAACTATCGCAAATGCCCTACGTCTGATTGGTGTAAGCGCACCTGAAAAAATGTAATTTTAATAACCAAAGCCATTTCACTCGAAAGATGTGGAATGGCTTTTTTTGCGCCCGGCACCGCATGCAAATTTAACGAAATTCAGATAAGTGAATGCGAAATCTAGATAAACGTATTCGAATTCGAGATAAAGCCTCATGAAATGCAGATAACGCAACTTGAATTCCAGATATCCACCCGCGAAATGGTGAAATCTTCAATTTCACGCAATCCGAGTCACCCACAAAAACCTTCTCGACACCCATCAGAAATCCTGTATAATGAAAAATGAATTACATAGCCCCAACACGAAGGTGCTCTGCTTCAATCGCAGAGTTAAAAGGGAAGTCGGTTCAAATCCGACGCGGTCCCGCCACTGTATGTGAGAGGAGGCGCATCAAGTCACTGAAGCAAACTTAGCTTTGGGAAGACGCGCCAACCACTGATCACAAGCCATGAGACCTGCCTACGTGCGCAACACCCGCAACCCTACGAGGATAGGAATGGTGTGAATCAGCTCGTGCTCATTTTAGCAAAAGCCTAAATTCAACCAACCATCTTCCGACAAAAAGCGGAGGATTTTTTTGTGTCCAAAAACATAAACATCAAGGAGGAAATCAACAATGAAAAAGATTTGGCAATTATGGCTCGCAACTGCGCTTGCAGCGATATTATTAACAGCATGTGGGCAGGAAGAAGCAAAACCTGCAGACAGCAAAACACAAGATACAGAAATTGGACAAGAGGCTTCCCAATTTCCTCTAACAATTAAGGATGTCACTGATAATGAAATTACCTTGGAAGAAGCACCAAAAGCAATCGTTTCAATGATTCCAAGCAATACAGAAATTTTGTATGCTCTTGGCTTAGAAGAAGAAGTAGTGGGCGTTTCGGATTACGATAACTACCCAGAAGAAGTTGCTTCTAAAGAAAAAATTGGTGGACAAGAATTTAATGTAGAAAAAATTATTTCTTTAAATCCAGATTTAGTACTTGCACATGAATCAGGTCTCGGAGTAGGTGAGGCTGGAATTAAACAATTGCGTGATGCAGGGTTAAACGTGTATGTTGTGAAATCTGCAGTAAGTTTTGATGAAGTGTATGACACGATGGCTACTATTGGCCAAGCGACAGGTAAGATTAAAGAAGCTGAAGAAATGGTACAAACAATGAAGGATGAAGTAGCAACGATTCAAGAAAAGGCTTCAACCATTGAAACGAAGAAAAAAGTATTTGCGGAAATATCTCCAGCTCCAGAAATTTATACAGCAGGTAAAAACACATTTATGAACGAAATGATCGAAATATTGAACGCAGAAAATATTGCATCAGATCTAGAAGGTTGGATCATGATGGACCCTGAAGAAATTGTAAAGCGTAATCCGGATGTAATATTAACAACTTACGGAAACTATGTACCAGATGCAGCGGAGCAAGTTTTGGCTCGTGAAGGTTTTGGTACAGTTACAGCTGTGAAAAACAAGGCAGTAATGGATGTGGATGGTGATACGACAAGTCGTCAAGGTCCTCGTTTAACAGAAGGCTTATTAGAATTGGCAAAAGCAATTCATCCTGAGGTCTTCAGTGAATAAAACCTGGTTTGCCTATGTAGCTTCTGTATTCGTACTGATTGCTGCTGTGCTGGTTGGGGTAACGGCTGGATCGGTTTCGATTCCTGTGCAAGTCTTGTGGAATCCTGACATGGATGAAGCTGCATCAAACATACTTTGGAATATTCGCATACCTCGTGTTGTGCTAGCTGGTTTAGTTGGTGCATCACTTGCTATAGCGGGAGCAGCTTTCCAAGGATTGTTGAAAAATCCATTAGCGGATCCATATACGTTAGGAGTGTCGTCCGGTGCCTCAGTTGGCGCCGTGGTGACACTCTTTTTCGGAATTTCTGTACCCTTTCTAGGCTTGTTCACATTGCCAGTTTTCAGTATGCTCGGTGCTTTTTTAACTATGGTTACTGTTATGAGTTTTGCCAAGCTCATAGACCGCGCGATGAAGATGGAAACGATCATTCTCACAGGAATAATATTTAGTGCATTTTTGGGATCTGTCATCTCTCTTATGATTTCACTTTCAGGTGAAGAGCTCCGTCAAATTATTGGCTGGTTGCTTGGTAGTGTGTCAATGCGAGGTTGGCCCTATGTCACAATGGCATTACCGTTTATGACGATCGGTTTTTTACTATTATGGCTAAATCGACGCGAGCTTAATGCATTAGTTTTTGGCGAGGAACGTGCCATGCATTTAGGTGTAAATGTGAAACGACGTAAAATGATGATTTTAACAGGAGGTTCGATTTTAACTGGTGCTGCGGTATCGGTTTCTGGAACCATTGGCTTTGTTGGTCTCGTCGTTCCACATATGACACGTATGTTGTGGGGATCGGATCATCGTCATGTATTACCCTTATCATTTATAAATGGTGCGTCATTACTCATTATTTGTGACTTAGTGTCACGAACCATAATTTCACCGTCTGAGCTACCAATAGGCGTAATTACAGCCTTTATTGGTGCACCAGTGTTTGCGTTTATTTTTTGGAAACAACGAAGAAAGGTGGGTGCGTAATCATGCTAAAAGTCGAAGGATTAACAGGTGGTTATCACGACTCACCGGTTGTAAAAGACGTGTCTTTTCATGTTGTTAAAGGGGAAGTTCTTGGGATATTAGGTCCAAATGGGAGTGGAAAGTCGACCTTATTGAAAATCATTAGTGGTGTACTTCCTTTGAAAGCAGGTACGGTCAAATTAGGTAGCAAACCAATCGAAACATATACTACAAAAGAACTCGCTAAGCATATGGCTGTGTTACCTCAATTACACGGACATGCTTTTTCATATACAGTGCGAGACACGATTTCTCTTGGGAGATACCCTCATCAAAGTGGATTCTTTTCATCTTGGTCTGAGAAAGACGAGCAAGCAATTCAAGATGCAATGCAGCTAACCGACGTGAAAATGTATGAGCATGTTTATCTCGATCAACTTTCTGGAGGAGAACAACAACGTGTTTTTGTGGCGCAAGCACTTGCACAGCAAGCAAAAGTGTTATTACTAGACGAGCCAACTAACCATTTAGATATCGCACATCAACAACAATTGTTAGACACGATTAGAATGCAAGCCACTAAGAATGGATTAACAATCATCTCAGTATTTCATGACATAAATTTAGCTTCCTTGTATTGCGATCGGTTGTTATTAATGGAAGATGGCGAAGTGAAAATAATTGGTGAACCGCATGCGGTACTAAAACAAAAACAGCTAGAAAGTGTCTACAAAGCTCGGGTAAGAAGCCACCCACATCCAGAACAACCGAAACCACAAATTACATTATTGCCAAATTTGAGTGAATTGCAGGAAGAGCACATCATTAAGAAAGACCATTTTGCAGTGTCAAATGAGTATGTGGTCATGCAAGCAAACTTCCCATTAAAAACAGTATCATCAGCAGTTGTAAATCCGGGGTTTGGTTGGTACCGTACGTTTGTTAATCGTCATGTAAAAGCTGATTATGAATGTGACGATAGCACAAATGAGATGTTTGATTATCTGCAAGCACAAGGATTTCCGACAACAGATACAGTGGGAATGATGACGGCTGTTCAAACGAAACATGTGGTCATTGAAGAGTATGATGGAACTTTTGGATCCATTATCATTGCCGTTACAGCGGGCGTAGGAAATGCAGTGGATGTGTCAAAAGCATTTGAACGTGAAGATGAACCTTATGTAGGCACGATTAATACCTGGATAATTGTCAATGGGAAATTATCTGACGAAGCATTCATTCAAGCCATGATTACAGCGACAGAAGCAAAAACAAAAGCTCTTCAAAACGAAGATGTAAGAGACTCTATAACAAATACACTTGCAACTGGAACCTCCACGGACAGTTTACTTATAGCAGCTACTCAAAAAGGGGAACTTTTACCGTATGCTGGACCTATTACAGAGCTAGGGAAATGCATTGGGCGAGGCGTTTTTGAGTGTACTACACTAGCTATCAAACGTTATAAAGTAGCGAAAGGAATGTAAGTATGTCTGCTCATATCATCGCGCTTACTTTTGGCTTACTCCTTGATCGAATAATAGGCGATCCACCCAATTGGACACACCCGGTTCGATGGATTGGTAGATTAATAACAAAATTAACTACTTTGTTGAATAAAGGCCGTCATCGTAAAATCAAAGGTATAATCCTTTTGATATCGGTTGTTGCGGTTACATTCGCTAGCGTATTTGCCTTGGTGTTCACAGCATACGAGATTCACTTTGTTTTTGGAATCGTTGTTGAAAGTATTTTGTGTGCAATAGGGTTTGCCCAAAAAAGTTTGAAAGACGCAGCGATGTCCGTTTATAAACCACTAGTTAATGGTGACTTGAAAGAAGCTAGAATGAAACTATCATGGATTGTCGGTCGCGATACTGAAAAGTTATCCGAATCAGAAATTACACGAGCTGTGGTAGAAACTGTCTCAGAAAATACGAGTGACGGGATAACAGCTCCACTTTTCTTCGCATTTCTTTTCGGGGCACCTGGGCTTTGGTTATATAAAGCAGTGAATACCTTAGATTCGATGGTGGGTCATGAAAATGAGAAGTTTCAAGACTTTGGTTATGCTTCTGCCAAAATGGATGATGTGTTGAACTATATCCCGAGCAGAGTCACAGGCTATATCATCCTAACATGGACAAAAAATTTCAGTAAACAATCCCTTCGCACGAGATTAGCTAATTGGTGGAAAGATGCCAAAAAGCATCCAAGCCCAAATAGTGGGTACTTGGAAGCTGCGACTGCCTATCAACTTGGTGTGCAACTGGGAGGTCTTAATATGTATAAAGGAATTCCTTCTAATCGTCCACGTATGGGAATTTCAGAAAACCCGCTTCGAGCAATTCATATTTTATATACAATCCGTCAAATGCATATCGCTATATTTCTATTTTGGGTAATGATGATGGTTATCGGGGGTGTTTTAAGTGGCATTACCTAACCATGGTGCAAATCCACATCATCTATATAAAAGTTTGGGAATTAATCCTCCCGAACGAATGATAGACTTTAGTGAAAACGTCAATCCATTCGGTCCCCCTACCTCAATACAAACTGACTGGTATAAATTCCAACCGTTTATGATGGGGTATCCAGATCCACTTGGCGAACCTTTTCGAACAGCAATCGCTGAGTATCACAACATCTCGCCTTACTCCATTTTCGTTGCAAATGGAGCCGCAGAAATATTTTCATTGCTTGCACAAAGGTACAGAGGCAAACGAGCGATAATCGTTCACCCAACTTTCTCTGAATATGAAACGACTTTAAGAGCACGCGAAGTGGAAATTGTGAACTTGCACATGACTGATATCATTACGGGTGAATACCCGATTGATGAAATGAAAATGCATATGCAACAAGCCGATGTCCTATACTTATGTACACCGAATAACCCAACTGGCACATTGCCAAAACGCAAAGTTTTAGTGGATTTAGTAGAATACGCGAAAAAAGCAAACTGTGACATCGTATTGGACGAAGCCTTCATTGATTTCATTTCAGAACAATCATCATTAATTTCTGACATGAATTTTAGTCATTTGATTATTGTTCGCTCAATGACAAAAATGTACGCAATGCCTGGTCTAAGGCTAGGATACATGGCAACAGCCCCTTCCATAGTCAAAGAAWTTCAACAACTGGCACCACATTGGAATGTGAATAGGATAGCAACTGAAATTGGTTCTCTCGTATTAAAAGATGAAGAGTTCCGGCAGAAAACAATTCTTCATAGCAAAAACATGCTGCTCGACATGAGTGCTTTTCTAAAAGCAAAAGGTTGCGAAGTAACAGAATCACAAGCCAACTTTTTATTGTTTAAGTTACAACAACCAGACAGTGAATTTTTCCAATACTTTTTAAGACAAGGGTTGGTTTTAAGACATACCGAGAATTTTCAAGGACTTGACGGTCATTGGTACAGAATTGGTATGAAGACCGCAGAAGATATGGAAATCCTTAAAAAGGAGTTAACAGTATGGTTCGAGGCACGCTAACATTTATCTCTGGCGGTGTACGAAGTGGAAAAACAGGTTTTGCTGAAGAATGGCTAATGAATCGCTCGTGTTCGCGACTAATCTATCTCGCGACGGGCGTTGCCAACGACAGTGAAATGGAACAACGCATCAAACGCCATCAACAGGATCGAAAAGACTATAAAAACAACTGGCTGACGATTGAACAACCTCGTCAAATAGAAGGAATTTTGCCATCCATCCGACCTGGTGACGGGGTTCTGATTGACTGCATCACTACGTGGTTAGCCAATGAATTGTACGAAGGATGGGCAATGGATGACCCATGTTTAAAACGTGAAAACTGCATGCATGAAAAAGAGAGACGTTTCCATGAAACGATTAATTCGTTGCTGAAAAACGGGACAACCGTAGTCGTCATTTCCAATGAAGTATTAGATGAGCCTATGTCGAAAATTCCAGATGTAGTAATCTATCAGCAATGGCTGGGAATGCTCCACCAGTGGCTCGTCAAAGAGAGTGATTATGCATATGAACTTACATATGGACTAGCAAAGAAGTGGAAGTAAGGGGGAATACATATGAACGGTATTATGATACAAGGGACAGCTTCTAACGTCGGAAAGAGCATGATCTGTACAGCACTTTGCCGGTTATTTGCAAATGAGGGTTTTCATGTAGCACCATTTAAATCTCAAAATATGTCGACCTTTTCTACAAAAATAGGTAATGGATTAGAAATCAGTACCGCTCAATTTGCACAGGCAGAAGCGGCAAAAGTTCAACCTCTTCCACAAATGAACCCTATTTTATTAAAGCCCTCTGGACATATGTCTTCTGAAGTATGGTTGTTAGGTGAAAAAGTGGAGGAAATGTCCGGGGTAGCGTATCGTGAATCTTTTTATGATCATGGCTTGACAGTTATCAAACAATCGCTTTCGTTTGTGAGTGAGCACTATGATGTAGTTGTGTTAGAAGGAGCGGGAAGTCCAGTAGAAGTAAACTTAACTGACCGAGAACTTGTCAATATGAAAATTGCTGATTTAGCGGATGTGCCAGTATTGCTTGTTGCTGATATTGAACGTGGTGGAGTTTTTGCAACAATCGTTGGGACTCTGGAATTATTGGCTCCAAATCATCGGAATCGTGTAAAGGGCCTCATTATTAATAAGTTTCGTGGAGATAAGGAATTGTTTCAGGAGGGCGTATCATTTATTGAGTCCTACACAGGAATTCCAGTTCTCGGCGTTATTCCATTTATGGATAACCACGAAATTGAAGAGGAAGATTCTTATATTACTCAACATGATTCAATTTCAAACAAGTCTGGTGAAGATAAATATGATGAATGGGCTCTTCATGTTGCATCCCATTTAGATTGGGAAAAAATAAAGAATATGGTGAAGCTACCATGATACGCGGGGTATTGCTTGCTCTACAATTTTTTACCATTATCCCAATTAATAAAGAACTGAATATGAATCGGAAATCAGTAACGATGATGTTTGCCACTCTCCCCTGGATAGGGGGGGCATTCGGGCTGATCACTTCAATTGTTTGGTTGTATCTTGATGTAAGTCCTCTTTTTTTAGCATTTACCATCGTGTTAATCGGTATTGTGCTTTCAGGTGGACTGCATCTGGATGGATTTGCTGATACGAGTGATGCCTTTTTTTCTTATCGTAACCAAGATAAACGCCATGAAATATTAGACGATCCACGGATAGGTGCTTTTGGCACAATGGCTTTACTATTTCTTATTGTGGGAAAAATCGTTTTGCTTGCAGAGATAATTACGCAAAACGGGATGAAGTGGGAGTGGTTAGTGGTTACCCCATTTTTAGCGAGAGCGACAATGGTTTACTACTTTCTCATTACACCTGAAGCAAAGGATAAAGGATTGGCAGCTTTCTTTAAAAAACGCTATGACCACAGAATGTTACTCACAGCAACACTCATTTCAATTGCTATAGGCCTTGGATTTATCGTTATTGTCGGTGTGGAAATGTTATTTGCCATCACCACACTTGTTGCTCTGTTAATTTGTGCACATGCATATAAACTTTGGACGAAAAAACATTTCGGAGGGGTCACGGGAGATGTCTCAGGTGCTTTCGTTGAAGGGATGGAAGTGATATTATGGCTGTTGATTTTCGTCTTACTTTAATAAGGCATCTGCCGACATTAGCGAATGTTGAAAGACGCTACATCGGTTGGAGTGACGAATCAATTAACCAGTTGTCATATGTAGATATTCAAGGGATTTTGTCCCCGGAGATTATTTACGGAAGTGACCTAAAACGGTGCCATCAAACAGCTTCCATTTTTTATCCTAAATCATCCTACCAAAGTTCACCAGCTTTTCGTGAGATGTCCTTTGGTGACTGGGAGCTAAAGACTTATGAGGACTTAAAGGAAGATGCCAACTATCAAAAGTGGGTGTCTAATCCAGATAAAATATCCCCTCCAAACGGTGAGTTTTTACACCAGATGGCTACACGCGTTCTAATTGGTCTAAAAAGTATTCCTTGCAATCATCCAGTTGTAGTAACACATGGTGGACCTATTCGTTTTGTGCTCCATAAGTTTGCACCAGATGTGCGTGATTTTTGGTCAAGGGATGTCAAACACGGGGACAAATGGACATTACACTGGGACAGTCGTAAGAGCTTTGAGGAGGAAAGAAGATGCAAGTCTATATCGGTGGAGCGAATAACGGCAAGCGATCGTATGTCAGACAACTCGTAGTTGAACGAGAAGTGCAATGGATTGAATGTGCAGATAATAAGGACTTGCCAAAAGCGAATGCTCAGACAATCGTTCTTGCTGGGGTGGAAGCTTTTGTTGAGCATCATATAAACAGTCCAGAAGAACGGGTCATTCAAGATTTCATGAAAACATTAAATACATATCGCGCACAAAGTGATGTCATAGTGATTGTGACAGAAAACGGACGTGGAATAGTACCAATCGAAGCCGAAACACGTGAACTTCGAGATCGATGTGGCAGGTTATGCCAACAGATTTTCAAAGAAGCAACAAACGTTACACGTATTTGGTATGGCTTAACTGAATCATTAAAATAGCACTTCAAATCACTTCAAGGGGGACAATCAAGTTGAGAATATATACACGAACTGGAGACAAAGGACAAACAAGTTTAATTGGGGCACGCGCAGATAAAGATGATCCACGAGTTGAAACTTATGGAACAATTGATGAAGTGAATTCGTTTATTGGCAAAGCAATGACAGAACTAGATCCAACCATTTTCACGGACTTGCTTACAGACTTAGAAGCAATTCAAAATGAATTATTCGATTGTGGCGGAGATTTAGCAAACGTCAAGCCAAATCGGACATATAAAATGACAGAAGAGCCAGTAGAAGTATTAGAGAAACGAATTGATGAACTAATGGAAGAACCGCCAATGCTCGAACGATTTATTTTACCAGGAGGATCACCAGCTGCCGCAACTCTGCATATCGCGAGAACTGTAACACGTCGTGCTGAAAGACAAATGGTGACCTTGATGAAAGTAGAAGAAGACATACCTACTGTAGTGCAACGTTATTTGAATCGCTTGTCAGACTATTTATTTGCTGCTTCACGAGTAGCCAACTCGCGGGTCAACGTACCAGACAACGAATACGTGCGTTCTGCAAAAGTTTTTAGAAATGGTGGACGAGCGAAAAAAGTGGAGGAATAATCGATGAATGTTCGTTTAATAACAGTAACCGCTTTGATTGCAACTTTATGTGCGATTGGTGCGCTCTTCAAATTACCTGTGGGAATCGGTTCGGCAGCTTTAGACGCAGTGCCTGCTTTAGTTTCCATTGCAATTTTACCACCTGTATTTTCAGGAATAGCGGCATCGGTCGGTCATTTAGTGTCTGCTTTATCAATAGGAATGCCATTAGGACCATTTCATGCATTAATTGCAGTAGAAATGTTTGGGATACTGTGGATTTTTGCAGTACTTCATCAAAAAGGATGGGTTAGATGGAAATGGCTTTTTTTCATTTTAGCTAATAGCGTAATTGCTCCGCTACCATTTTACTTTTTGATTAGTCCTGCTTTTTTCTATGGAGCTGTGCCATCATTATTACTTGCTTCATGTTTAAATGCAGTCATTGCATTTTTATTAGAACCAGTAATGAAGCGACTATTTCAGAGAGTCGTTGTTAAATGAGAAATGCGCTGAAATTGGCTAACGGATTTGTCGTTACAACTGATAACTCTGGAGGTATAGGTGAAAAACAAGCCGATCTTGTATTTGCACCAAATGATGTCGTCAGTTATTTTGCAGCTCGTGTAGCATTACTCGAACAGTGGGCTGCAAATGCCCAAGTAGAATCTGTAATTATCCACAACTTTTCAGGTGAAGCTGCATGGCAAGGTTATGTTCAAGGTGTTAATCGAATCCTGAAAGACTTAGATTTAGAGCATATTTTAGTAACAGGCAGTAGTGAAACCAATATGGACCTTTTACAATCCGCTATGTCAGTTACAATGATTGGTCATTGCAGAGAAGTTTTTAAGAGTGATGTTACTTGGTTTATTTATGGTCAACCCTTTGTGGGTAATGAAGTGCTTGAGAATTCTAAAGTCATAGCTGACTTGAAAAAAGTGAAGTTAGCAATAGATGGTGGCTTTGTGACATCTATCTGGCCAGTCGGATCAAAAGGGATTCAGGAAGAGGTCAGGATTCTGTTTGCCAATGATAAACTATTTGTTCATTCGGATGTTGATGTCGAAAAGTCAGCTGGACCTTGTACTGTCGTTTTAGTTGGTGTCAAACAAGAATCAATCGAGCGAGCATCAATTCATTTTGGTAATGAATTGAGAGAATTAACGATAAAGCATTAATCCTTCAGACACAACTGAAGGATTTTTTTCTTTCCAGTTTTTCGCAAGAGAAAGCTAAGAAATAGCTACTTAGTATGTTCTGCTAATGAATGGTGACACCTCATTTTTAGATTTGGAGGATATTCATTTCACTGAAAACTTCTAATATTTCCTATTGACTGAATGCTCATTCAGTTTTAAACTGTAACTTAACATCGACAATAATCCATCAATCTACTAAACTATGTCATTAGAAAGATTAACTATTGTTTAACAAAGGGAAGGGGAGAGAGCGATGAACCCGTTATTAATTGCAAACTGGTTTTTATTCTTAGTTGTAACCGCTTACGCAGTTGGTCTTTTTACTTATTTGCTGAAGACACGCTATGAATACATCAAACTCGGCAAGAAAGAGGAGTTTGAAGATAACTTCAAAGAGCGTATGCGAAAAATCATGGTCAATGTATTTGGTCAAAAGAAATTATTGAAGGATAAGAAAAGCGGAATCATCCATGTGATGTTCTTCTACGGATTTCTTCTTGTACAATTTGGGGCAATCGATTTCATCTGGAAAGGCTTGAAGCCTGGGTCACATCTGCCTTTAGGGCCATTGTATCCTGCATTCACATTCTTCCAGGAAGTCGTCACACTGATGATTCTTGTTGCGGTCGTGTGGGCATTCTACCGTCGCTACATAGAAAAATTGGTGCGTTTGAAACGTGGATGGAAATCAGGACTAGTTCTTATATTCATCGGCGGTTTGATGGTTTCCGTATTAGTCGGAAACGGCATGGGTATGATCTGGCATGATCACGCAGCGACATGGGCGGAGCCAGTTGCATCTTCTATCGCAACGATTTTTGGATTCCTGCCTGAAACAGCAGCCATTACGATTTTCTATATCATGTGGTGGGTTCATTTGCTATTCCTGCTTACATTCTTAGTGTACGTGCCTCAATCGAAGCATTTCCACTTGATTACAGGACCTGCAAATACGTACTTCAACCGTACGGATAACGTCGGAAAACTWCGTCCAATTAATTTTGAAGAAGCTGAAGATGAAGAATCGGAAGAAGAAGCGTCATTCGGTGTTGGTAAAATTCAAGATTTATCACAAAAGCAATTGATCGACTTATATGCTTGTGTAGAATGTGGACGTTGTACGAATATGTGTCCAGCTACAGGAACAGGCAAAATGCTGTCACCGATGGACTTAATTACAAAACTACGTAACCATTTAACAAATACAGGTGCTGTATTGACGCAACAAAAACCATGGGTTCCTGCAATGGCCTTCGCCAATACGCAAGGAAATCAATTGGCAGTGGCAGCTCGTGTGGATGGAGCAGTCATCGAAGATATTTATAACCCAGCATTAATCGGGGACGTTATTACAGAAGAAGAGCTTTGGGCGTGTACTACTTGTCGTAACTGTGAAGACCAATGTCCAGTAATGATCGAACACGTATCCCACATCATCGACCTTCGCCGTTACTTAGTCATGACAGAAGGACGTATGGACGGAGATGCTCAACGTGCGATGACAAACATCGAACGCCAAGGAAATCCTTGGGGGCTTAACCGTAAAGAAAAAGAAAACTGGCGTGACGCACGTCCAGACGTGCACATTCCAACAGTGAAAGAAGTTTCTAAAGCTGGTGAAGAATTTGAATACTTGTTCTGGGTGGGCTCGATGGGTTCATTTGACAACCGTTCACAAAAAATCGCCTTGGCCTTCGCTCGTTTAATGAACGAAGCAGGCGTGAAATTCGCTATTCTAGGAAACAAAGAAAAGAACTCTGGCGATACACCACGTCGTTTAGGAAATGAATTCCTATTCCAGGAACTTGCCGGATCAAATATTTCCGAGTTCGAAAAAGCAGGCGTAACGAAGATTGTCACAATCGATCCGCATGCATACAATATCTTTAAAAACGAATACCCAGACTTCGGATGGAATGGAGAAGTCCTTCACCATACCGAAATGCTGTTTGACCTTGTACAACAAGGTCGCTTGAAACCGCAGCATACAATCAATGAAACCATCACGTTCCATGATTCATGTTACTTAGGACGTTACAACGACGTATACGATCCACCACGTGAAATCCTGCGAGCAATCCCAGGCGTCAAACTTGTGGAAATGGAACGTAACCGCGAAACAGGCATGTGCTGTGGAGCTGGAGGCGGCATGATGTGGATGGAAGAACATGTAGGGAACCGTGTGAACGTAGCACGTACAGAGCAAGCACTTGCCGTCAACCCAACCATGATTTCATCCGGATGTCCTTACTGCTTAACAATGCTATCCGATGGAACGAAAGCTAAAGAAGTAGAAGAAACAGTAGGCACATACGACATCGCAGAATTACTAGAACGTTCTGTACTCGGAGACTACATGCCTCCAGTAGAAGTGGAAGAAGAAGAACCAATCCTTCAATAGATTGATAAATTAGTAAATATTCGATACAATAAAATCAAATCAAAGAGGGAGTCGTAGCACTCCCTTTTCGTTTGAAGTAAAGTCGAGCGAGCGTTCAGTCAATAAATAATCCACCCAAAGTGGATTATTTATTTGCGACGAAGCTAGCGTAGCGATGCAGGAGCAAATGGTTTACAGCGACGAGTAACCGCAGGAGCAAATAGTTTCTGCGACGAGTAACCGCAGGAGCAAATGGTTACTGCGACAATACCAGAAAAAGCCGAATGGATAGAAACCGATCGCGAACGGTCATAAACACTCCGTGAGTGATCAAAAAGTCATCACGAGTGGACGAAAACACTCAACGAATGGACAGAAACTCATCACGAGTGGACGAAACCAAAAATAACCAACAGATCCACATAATAAATTGTCGCAATTCTTTAAAAAAACAAAACTGTAAGCGTATACATTCAAAGGGGGCAACAATCATGACAAAAACAGTTATTTTAGATGGCGCACGTACAGCATTCGGGAAAATGGGAGGTGCACTCTCTTCACTTACTGCAAGCGATTTAGGTGGAGTAGCCATCAAAGAAGCATTGAACCGTGCAGGCGTTGCACCAGAATCAGTGGATGAAGTCATCATGGGTACGGTTTTGCAAGCTGGGCAAGGGCAAATTCCTTCTCGTCAGGCAGCTACAAAAGCAGGCCTTCCTTGGAGCGTTAAAACAGAAACAATCAACAAAGTGTGTGCATCAGGTATGCGCGCAGTAACGTTAGCAGATCAATTAATCCGTTTAGGTGAAGAAGAAACAATCGTTGCAGGCGGCATGGAATCCATGTCAAACGCTCCGTATTATTTGCCTAAAGGTCGATTCGGGTTACGTATGGGCGATGCACAAATGATAGACGGCATGATTTATGACGGACTTTCATGTTCATTCAACCCGAAACGTGTACACATGGGCACCTACGGCAATACAACAGCTGAGCAATTCGCGTTGTCTCGCGAAGCGCAAGATGCATGGTCATTCCGCAGTCATGATTTAGCGTTGAAAGCAATCGACAACGGAACATTCGCTGAAGAAATTACGCCAGTGGAAGTTCCACAACGTAAAGGTGACACATTGAAAATTGAACAAGACGAAGCACCCCGTCGTGATACATCAGTCGAATCTTTATCAAAATTAAGACCGGTATTTGGCAAAGAGGGTAGCATCACAGCAGGTAACGCACCTGGTGTAAATGATGGAGCTGCGGCACTTGTGTTGATGAGCGAAGATAAAGCGAAGGCAGAAGGCAAGACACCTCTTGCTTATGTCATCGGTCACGCGGAAGTTGCAATTGAGCCAGAAAACTTCCCACAAACACCGGGTCTTGTTATCAATGCAATCTTAGAAAAAACAGGCAAAACATTAGAAGACATCGACTTGTTCGAAATCAACGAAGCATTTGCAGCAGTAGCTTTGGCATCTGCACAAATCGCGAACCTGGATGAAACGAAAGTCAATGTAAATGGTGGAGCAGTAGCACTTGGACACCCAATCGGAGCGAGTGGAGCTCGTATTATCTTAACTTTGGCTTACGAGTTGAAACGCCGCGGTGGCGGAATCGGAATCGCAGCTATCTGTTCTGGTGGCGGTCAAGGCGATGCCATCATGATTGAAGTGCCTAAAGCTTAATTTAAACAGTGTGAACGTATAGAGGAGGACAACAAGATGACAATTCAAAAAGTACTCGTAATCGGAGCAGGTCAAATGGGGTCAGGAATTGCACAAGTGTGTGCACAAGCTGGCTTCGACGTAAAACTGAATGACATGAAAGAAGAATTTTTCCAACGCGGTCTTATGACAATCACGAAAAACTTATCACGCAATGTTGAAAAAGGACGCATGACAGAAGGTGAGAAGGAGCAAGTACTTTCTCGCATCACAAAGTCACTAGACTTAAACGATGCATCGGACGTTGACTTAGTGATTGAAGCGGCAGTCGAAAACATGGAAATCAAACAAAAGATTTTCAAACAACTTGATGAAATTACACCGAAGCATACAATTTTGGCTTCAAATACATCATCTCTACCAATCACGGAAATCGCTGCAGCGACAAACCGTCCGGCACAAGTAATCGGCATGCACTTCATGAATCCGGTACCAGTTATGAAACTGGTTGAAATCATTCGTGGACTTGCAACTACGGACGAAGTTTACACAAGCATCGAAGAAATGACGAAAAAACTTAATAAAGTGCCTGTTGAAGTAAACGACTTCCCAGGATTCGTTTCTAACCGCATTCTTATGCCAATGATCAACGAAGCGATTTATACATTGTACGAAGGTGTGGCTACGAAAGAAGCCATTGACGATGTCATGAAACTTGGAATGAATCATCCAATGGGACCTCTGCAATTAGCTGATTTCATTGGTCTGGATACTTGTTTGTACATTATGGAAATCCTGCATGACGGCTTCGGCGACAGCAAATATCGTCCGTGTCCATTGCTTCGAAAATATGTAAAAGCTGGCTGGTTAGGTAAGAAAACAGGTCGCGGTTTTTACGAGTACGAATAGGGGGTTTCATCAATGGAATTGAAATTTACAGAAGAACAATTAATGATGCGCAATATGGTACGTGACTTTGCAAAAACGGAAATTGAACCATTCATTGAAAGAATGGAACAAGGTGAATTTCCACGTGAAGTTTTAAATAAAATGGCGGAGTTAGGCTTGATGGGAATCACCATTCCAGAGCAGTACGGTGGATCTGAAATGGACTTCACAAGCTACATAATTGCGATTCATGAATTATCAAAAGTGAGTGCTGTAGTTGGCGTTATCTTATCAGTACATACATCTGTTGGGACGAATCCGATTTTGTATTTCGGAAACGAAGAGCAAAAACAAAAGTATATTCCGAAATTAGCGGCTGGAGAATATTTAGGAGCATTTTGCTTAACTGAACCATCAGCAGGATCAGACGTAGGCTCTATGAAAACAAAAGCAGTTAAAGACGGGGAACATTATAAAATTAACGGTTCAAAAGTTTTCATCACAAACGGTGGAGAAGCTGACGTTTATATTGTGTTTGCTTCAACGGATGCGACGCAAGGTTCGAGAGGGATATCTGCTTTCATCGTCGATAAAGACACACCGGGCTTGATTATCGGTAAAGATGAACACAAAATGGGCTTGCACGGTTCACGTACAGTTCAGCTAACATTTGAAGATATGAGAGTTCCGGTTGAAAACTTATTAGGTCAAGAAGGCGAAGGCTTTAAAATTGCCTTGGCAAACTTGGATGTTGGTCGAATCGGAATTGCAGCACAGGCTTTAGGAATTGCGGAAGCAGCATACGAGGCTGCAGTTGGATATGCAAAAGAGCGCGTTCAATTTGGTAAACCGATTGCAGCACAACAAGGTGTAGGCTTTAAAATCGCGGACATGGCTACAGCTGTCGAAGCATCTAAATTATTGGTTTATCGCGCGGCAGATTTACGTTCACGCGGCATAAATTGTGGAAAAGAAGCGTCAATGGCAAAACTATTCGCTTCTAAAACCGCAGTGGAAACATCCATCGAAGCAGTTCAAGTATTTGGTGGTTATGGCTACACAGAAGACTATCCAGTAGAACGCTATTTCCGTGACGCGAAAGTTACCGAAATTTACGAAGGCACATCTGAAATCCAGCGACTAGTAATCGGGAAACACTTACTGAAATAAAAGTCTGTTTTAGATTCGAGTCGCTGCAGGTGAACGCTTTCCTGGGGGCAAGCATCAAGCCGCTTCCTTCGCTATGCTCAATCCAGGGTCTTAATTGGCTTGCTGATCCCCTGGGAGTCGCCACCTTCCGCTCGCTAAATTTAATAATGATAAGAAACAAGTGTTTTATTATTAGTCCAAGTGGTGTGGAAATTCACGACACTCCCYCAGAATAACTCCCCCTAAGAGACCCCGCAGATTGGTGAAGTAAGAACCAATCGAGGAGGCTCGTGGGTAGTCGGCGGAAAGGGAGTGATTTTCTTCACCATGATATGTAATTTACATTTAATAAACTAAAAAATATAGGGTGGGCTTAATATGAACTTCAAACTAACAGAAGAACATGAAATGATTCGTAAAATGGTGCGTGACTTCGCGACGAAAGAAGTAGCACCAACTGCTGCAGAGCGTGATGAAGAAGAACGCTTTGACCGTGAGATTTTCGACAAAATGGCTGAGCTAGGATTAACAGGGATCCCTTGGCCTGAAGAGTACGGCGGAATCGGTTCGGATTACTTGGCTTACTGTATCGCAGTAGAAGAACTTTCACGCGTTTGTGCATCAACGGGTGTAACACTTTCAGCTCATACATCTTTAGCTGGATGGCCGATTTTCAAATACGGAAACGAAGAACAAAAACAAAAATACCTTCGTCCAATGGCTGAAGGAACAAAAATTGGCGGCTACGGTTTAACAGAAGCTGGTTCAGGTTCTGATGCTGGCGGCATGAAAACAACAGCTAAACTCGATGGCGATCACTATGTGTTGAATGGTTCAAAAATATTCATTACAAACGGTGGAATTGCTGACATTTATGTAGTATTTGCAGTAACGGATCCAACTTCAAAACATAAAGGTACAAGTGCATTCATCGTTGAAGCTGATTTCGAAGGCTTCTCAGTTGGGAAGAAAGAAAAGAAACTCGGCATCCGTTCATCACCAACAACGGAAATCATTTTCGACAACTGCCGCATCCCGAAAGAAAACTTGCTAGGTGAAGAAGGCGAAGGATTCATCATCGCAATGAAGACGCTTGATGGAGGACGTAACGGCATTGCAGCACAAGCTGTTGGTATCGCTCAAGGTGCACTCGACGCTTCAGTAGAATATGCGAAAGAACGCGTTCAATTCGGTAAATCAATCGCTGCGAACCAAGGGGTGTCTTTCAAATTGGCTGACATGGCAACATCAATCGAAGCTTCACGTTTATTGACGTACCAAGCAGCTTGGTTGGAATCAAACGGTCATTCGTACGGGAAAGAATCAGCGATGGCGAAATTAATGGCAGGGGATACAGCGATGAAAGTAACAGTGGAAGCTGTTCAAGTATTCGGTGGTTACGGATATACGAAAGACTATCCAGTGGAACGTTACATGCGCGACGCGAAAATCACACAAATCTACGAGGGAACACAAGAGATTCAACGTCTTGTTATTTCTCGTATGTTGACGAAGTAAGTCGTGACGCAAATGAAGCCCAAGCGCGAAGTCCAGTCGTCTGTGAAAGATGAAAGCCTAATTTCTAAACGCCGGAATCAAATGATTCAGGGGGCTGTCGCGCTCTTTAAACAAAAGGGCTTTCATCGGACCACGACTCGTGAAATCGCAAAGGAAGCAGGATTCAGCATCGGCACACTTTATGAATACATCCGTACGAAAGAAGACGTATTGTATTTAGTGTGTGACAGCATTTACGAAAAAGTGCAGGAACGTCTTACAGCTCTTCCAACGCAAGCTGGTACACTGGATGGCTTGAAAACAGCCATCCGTCACTATTACTTGCTTATTGATGAAATGCAGGATGAATTCATGGTTATGTACCAGGAATCAAAATCCCTGCCAAAAGATGCACTGCAATATGTATTGAAAAAAGAACTCGAGATGGTAGCAATTTTTGAAGACATTCTTCATGCTTGCCGCAAATCGGGTGAAATTCAACTGTCTCAAGATGCCGTAAAATTGGCAGCACACCATATCGTTGTTCAAGGACAGATGTGGTCGTTTAGACGTTGGGGACTCCACCGTGATCTGACCATCGAACAGTTCATTGATCAGCAAACAACATTTTTCTTACAAGGGATACAAGGGAATGGGGGAACAGCATGACAGCAACAGTGGAAATTTATCGTCCAAAAAACCACGTACGTTTCGTGACGGCTTCAAGTCTATTTGATGGGCATGATGCGTCAATCAACATTATGCGTCGCATCCTACAATCAACAGGTGCTGAAGTCATTCATTTAGGGCACAACCGCTCAGTGGAAGAAGTTGTGAACGCGGCAATTCAAGAAGATGCGCACGGTATTGCGATTTCATCTTATCAAGGTGGACACGTTGAATACTTTAAATACATGTACGATTTACTTGCTGAAAGAGGAGCTCCACATATCCGCATTTACGGCGGTGGTGGTGGTGTAATTATTCCAAAAGAAATCAAGGAACTTCATGATTACGGCATCGCGTGGATTTTCTCACCAGAAGACGGCCGTACACTAGGTCTTCAAGGTATGATCAATCGCATGGTAGAAGACTGTGATAAAGCTGTTGAAGCAAATAACGCTGTAGAGCAATTGGCTCAAGTTGATACGGACCATC
Organism: Paenisporosarcina sp. P4_E4_2; assembly: GCF_056401595.1. Lineage (NCBI taxonomy): Bacteria > Bacillati > Bacillota > Bacilli > Caryophanales > Caryophanaceae > Paenisporosarcina > Paenisporosarcina sp. P4_E4_2. The sequence continues at coordinate 27,818 of NZ_JBFUJC010000006.1, forward strand.
CTGAAGTGTTGGCACATTTAATCAGTGTGGCTGAAGATGGCGCAAACAATGAAAATGCCGAAGCAAAAGCATTAGTAGAAAAAGCGCGCGGACTTTCTAAAGGAACGCCAGTACTCGGGATCACAGGTACAGGCGGAGCTGGTAAGTCTTCTTTGACAGATGAATTGATTCGTCGTTTCTTATCGGAATTACCGGATAAAAAAATTGCGGTGCTATCAATAGATCCGACAAAACAAAAAACAGGTGGGGCATTGCTTGGCGACCGTATTCGTATGAATGCAATTTTCAACAAACGTGTCTTCATGCGCAGTTTGGCAACACGTGGTTCTCGTACTGAATTATCAGGTGCTATTGGCGACGTACTGGATGTTGTCAGAGTGGCTGGCTACGATTTAATCATCGTGGAAACGAGTGGAATCGGGCAAGGGGATGCAGAAATCACAAACGTAGCAGACGTTTCTATGTACGTCATGACTAGTGAATTCGGAGCTCCTTCTCAACTTGAAAAAATCGATATGATTGATTACGCTGACTTGATTGTCATCAATAAATACGAGCGCAAAGGTTCTGAAGACGCGCTTCGCCAAGTGCAAAAACAATACCAACGCAGCCGCGGCTTATGGGATGCTAGTATTGATACAATGCCTGTTTACGGCACGATTGCTAGTCAATTCAACGATAAAGGCACTAACTCATTATTCGCAGCTTTAGTGTCACGCGTAAATGAAGTATGCGGAACGAACTGGGAAACTTCGTATGAGCAATTTGTGAAAACGCAAAAGCAAAACGTTATTATTCCGAATGACCGTCGTTACTACTTGCGCGAAATCACGGATGCGGTACGTGGCTACCACAAAAAGTCCAATCAACAAGTGGAATTTGCACGTCGTTTATTCCAATTAGAAGGCGCGATTGAAGCGGTTAACGAAAAAGCACCGAACGATGCATTAGTCGAGTCATTGACTTCTCTTGCACAAGGTGTTCGCGACGAATTGACTGCGGAATCAAAACGCATTTTAGACAACTGGAAAGCGCTCAAAGAAGCTTATGCCGGCGACGAGTTCATCACTCAAGTACGCGATAAAGAAATCCGTACGATCTTACGTACAGAAAGCCTTAGCGGTCTGAAAATTCCGAAAGTCGTATTGCCGAAGTTCGTGGATTACGGTGAAATTTTACGCTGGGTTTATAAAGAAAACGTACCAGGTTCATTCCCATATACAGCGGGCGTATTC
>NZ_JBFUJC010000007.1:0-27582 GCF_056401595.1 Paenisporosarcina sp. P4_E4_2
GAAGATTGTACTTCAGCCGCCCGTTTTCTCTAAAAATTCAAGTAAATAAGACCGTTATCGAATGTTTTCCTACTTACCGCCATATCCTTTAGGACTCTTTTATTTTTTGTGCGGAGGTTGGAATCCATGAAAAAAATGTTGCTCCTTATTGTCATGCTTTTCACATATGGATGCACGCAACCACCTAGTGAACCTCCAACTGAGCGTACGACTCTTCCCAAGAATGATTTTCTGATCATTGCCCATCGCGGTGCATCTGCCTATGCTGCAGAGCACACACTTTCTTCATACGAGATGGCCATCCAGATGGGTGCTGACTACATTGAAATTGATCTTCAAATGACGAAAGACGGAAAATTAGTAGCGATGCATGATACTGTTGTCACTTTTCACAACGCTCAACAAGCGGTAACGGATGTCACGTTTGATGAAATCCAGCTTCATTCTCCTGAAAAAGCGTTCGAGAACAACCATCTTGAGTACACCCTACCGCATTATGATGATTTGCGAATTGTTGATTTGGAGGAGATTCTCCTTCATTTCGGTGATACCGTCAATTATTACATTGAAATAAAATCACCCAAAACGTATCCAGGGATCGAAGAGGAGCTGTTGAAACAATTACGTGAACATAACCTCCTAAATAGGGGTGACATCATTCCAAAAGTAATCATTCAGTCCTTTGACGCAAAAAGCTTAAAAAACATATTCGCTATGGAGCCTTCCATTCCCTTGATCAAACTTTATACATTCGAGGAAGAAGCGCATATTCCCAAGAAACAACTGAAAGAACTCTCACAGTATGCTTCGGGAGTTGGTGTAAATTCAGTTGCCGTGACTAAGAAGTTCATCGATTTGATGCACAGCAAAAACTTGATTGTTCATCCTTACACGGTCAATGATGCAGAAACGATGCGTTTCCTTATTGATCTAGGGGTAAACGGATTTTTCACTGACAGACCCGATGTGGCAAATTGGGTTAGAAGTGAGACGAACAAGATTGGAGAATAAATAGAACAATACCGCCAAGCTGATGCTTAATGGTTAAAGCTTATTTTTCACTCATTACGTATATACCTTCTTAAACTAAAATACTGCGTTTGTTAAGAATGAATTCTCTAATTAGCCTATCCTTCTTTAATAATCGAAGTCACCATGTGTAACGAATCCCATTCCCCCATTGAGAAGCGTACAATGGGATATTTTTTGGGGAAGAGGATTTTATTGATTTGTTTAGGTGCCAGGCCTTTGTTGTGGAGCACAATGATTTTGCTTTGAATCTCCAGTAGGTATTCGAGTTTGCGATTAAGATTGTCTCTGCCGTTCTTTAAGTACCCTGCATGATTGCAATATACTTCATTGAAATCGTAAGTAAGTGCACGTTGCAGGGAATTGATTAGGGTCGGAATGCTTTCGTCTCGAAGAACTACTTTTGTCCGTTCCTGACAATATAGGTCTCCGGTGAATAGTTGGCCCGTTTCTTTATTCAGAAAGGACATATGATCCTGCGCATGACCAGGGGTGTGAATAGTCTCCCATGTTGCCCCTCTGCTTGAGAAAGTGCTCTTTATCGGCTCGGCATCGAATGGTCCTCGTTTCCCCCAGAACAACTTCCTATATAAAGGATAGTTCGCTTTTGACTGACAGTCTTCTATATATCGTTCATGCATATAAATTGGTTTTCCTAACTGTTGTAGATAAGCCGCCCCACCTGTGTGATCTTCATGATGGTGGGTAATCATGACTTGATTGATTTCGTGTTGGTCAAAAAATAGTTGAAATTCTTTTTCGAGTGACTTTGCACCAGTATCTATTAATACGCCGTCCGACACAAAACAGTACACATTTAGGTTTACGCCTTGAAATGCCACATTGCCATTGACCATTTGAACACCACTTACTTCGGACAGCTCCACCTTTTTCTTGAAAATCATTCATCCCACTCCTCTTGAAAAACCTCTCTGTTTAGATGACTTTAGAATAAAATGAATGACTATTCACTTCAATTTCTCCTGTTATGATGAATGAATTACTCTTCACATTCCATTAACGTTATAGAAGTGACAGATTTTTCACCTTATTTCAGTTACACTGTATTAAGTCCCTAGAATTTGTAATTATTGGAGGAATTAGATGTATAAGAAGATTATATTAAACCCCTTATTTTTATTGTTAATTCTTTTTTTCGTTGCTGCTTGTTCCGAGGTAGACGATACATCTTCGCAACAAAGTAGCGAAGATGATGTTCAAGAAGTTGTTCCTGAGGATTCAGATTCACAATCTGAGAAGGATGATGATGAGACAGTTCCTGTTGTGGGCGAAGAGCCAGAAGTGTTAAGTGATTCTGAAATAAGAGTGGTCATGGATAAGTTTCAAAAGATAGAAGACATTGTTAAAGAGACGAATAGCAAGATGACATTTTCTGATGAAGAAAGAACCCAATCAGAAGTGATGGCAGCTAAACTTCAAGAAAACTTACCGGAGAGTATAAAGGAATTGGTATCAAGCGAAATGCTTAACAAGGAATTGCCGGAAGAGCTTCAGTCTTGGTATTATTCAAGTGGAGAAGATGGGTTCTTCCCTGAAGTTTCTTTGGATGCACGGATGGAAGTTATTGAAAATACTCCACAATTCATAAAGGTGAAAACCTTTCAATTGAATGACTTTTTTCAATGGCATGGAAATGTCTATATAACAGCAGTGAACGAAAATGGGCAGTGGTTAATTGATGGCGGTTACGAATGGGTAGATGTAGACAAAGAACCTCTAGACTTGTCAAAAGAGGAATTACTTATCCATGAAGAAACGATTAATGATTCCGAAATCGAGTTTATCGCAGAAGAAACCATAACGAGTACCTTGGACGATGGCACTTCAAAAACGGCAAATGCGATTATTGTTAAGATTGTTAAAGATAACATGCTAAAGGGACGGTTTACGGATACAGGGGAAGTCGTGAATGAGCTACCTGAAAAATTCAAGTCGGCCGAGTGAGATTAGTGCAGAAATATCTGTAAGAAATAAAAGAATGATGTGGTTTTTCAACTAACCATACTACGTAAGTTAAAGTGAAAACATTCACACCCATCCTTCATATTCTTTAAGAATTAATAAACCTTTGACTTTATAAACCCATTAAAAAGGAGCAGCTGAAAAAAATTCAGCCACTCCTTTTTTCACTTGCTAATAAGTTTTTCGGTAAATAATTGATCCATAAACGGTTTTTTACGGACAGACCCAATGTGGCAAATTGGGTTAGAAGTGAGACTAACCGACTGGATAGTGAATAGAATTCATTTTTCCCAACAAGAGTTCAGCTTGGGATAGGCAGAAGATGTAGACTGGTTAACTTTTGGATTTCGGTAGAAATACTATTCGTCACCGACTTCAGAACTTAGTTCAAGATGGTTTTTAAGTAAGTTTTTCGTGTCTGTCAACGATTCATCAWCTAATAGCCAATACCACGTTCCAGTTGAGTTATCGTCATGGCCATCAAGGGATAGGGTTTCTACTTGTGGCATACCTTCTTTTATGTAAGTTAGAAAAGATTTCATCTCGTCAAATGTCATATCCGTTTTCATATTGTCACCAACGGCTGAAATCACATCGTCGTACTTCGTGAAGGAAGAGGCAGAAGAAGCTTTTTTTACAATGGATGATAGGATTTCCTGTTGACGTTTACCACGTTCGATGTCATTATCCAATTTCCTTGTACGGGCTAAAGCAAGCGCTTGTCGACCATCGAGTTTTTGATAACCCTTTGTTAATTGAATGCTGTAATTATCTTTTTCATCTTTTTCTAATCGATCATATGGGACATTTGCGTTAATACCATCCAAAGCGTCTACTACATCAATGAAAGCATTGAAATTCATTCGTACGTAATAGTCCACTGGTACTTCCAATAAATTCTCAACCGTCTCTATTGTCGCTTTTGTTCCACCTTTAAAAAGGGCGTGATTGATTTTGTCTTTGTACCCTATTTCAGGTATATACACGTAAGAATCTCTTGGAATACTGACTAATTTCACGTCTTTTTGTTTATTGTTGAGAGTTGCAAGCATTAAAGCATCGGATCGACTATTATTCGTTCCTTGATTACGTACGTCACTATCATCTACTCCAATAAATAATATGGATACATTATCATTAATCGGTTCAACTGGTTTCTCTCGAAGAATAGAACCTTCACGGTTATCAATCGCTTCATATGATTTTTCCGCGGCTACCTCAGCTTTTTTCACTAAATAGAACCCGTACGCTGTACCAGTAATCAGAAGACCCGTTACCAAGAGTGCCGAGATTTTTAAAAACAATTTCTTTTTGGATTTCTTTTTTTGGTTTTTATATTCTTTTCGAATCATGCGAAATCTCCTTCTTATTAAACCGAATTAGCCTCCTTTATAGAATGGCTATTCTTCTCCTCGTAAGGATCTGGAATCATTAAATCTGATATCTATCATTATTTCCAGGGCAATAAAAACGTCAATAATTAATTTTTCTAATCCGAAAAAAATGTCGGCAATCCTACTTCCCGTAATAAGTCATTGAATGAAGACCGTCTCACATTCTTTTCACCTGAAAATAATAAGGTTCTCATTTGACTGAAAAGTTTCTGGTCCATTTCCGGGAAAACGTGTTCAAATGCTCTTTTTTTATCCAATTCGGACAAATAATAAACAATGTAGCTATACATAATCGGGAAGTCATGTTTTATCTGTGAAGCATGTTCTAAAAATGCCGATAAATAGTCATCAAAGGAGTAAAATGATGTGGGCGGTGAGTAAATGGCATGTGGACTTGTATAAAAAACATCTGCCGGGCCATGATACCAATTGCCAACCATTGAAGTGAAAGCCAACAACGACAATGATCGAAGCTCTGGATCCGGGTCGTCAAAGTATTTGTAGTAATAGTCATTGGTTTCCTCACCCCAATTTTTTGACGTATCAAAATACCCAATCTCGATTCCCGCTAATAGTTTAGCCAATTTCTGTTTGGTCWGATTTTTATCCATTCTTTCCGCACCTCCGTCTTCAGTCGTTTCTTATCCAGTTTCCCCAAAGGCGTGTAAGGCATCTGATCAACGAAGACGATTTCCTTTGGCACTTGAAACCTCGCCACTCGAGGGCGTATCCATTCTAAAAGTGCAGCATGGGTCAAGTCTTCATTTTTCCTTGTCAATACGAATGCTTTCAATCTCTGGCCAAAATCTTCATCTTCTATCCCCAGCACGGCCACTTCCTCTATCTGAGGGTGTTTGATCAATACGTTCTCGACTTCAATCGGGTACACATTCACCCCAGCAGAAACCACCAAGTCATCGGTTCTTCCACATAAAAAGTAATATCCATTCTTATCTTGAAAACCCAAATCGCCAGCTTCTATCCAGGTACTCGTTCTGTTTCTCATGGACCATTTATTATTGATGCAAAATTGACCGACTGTGCCAACTGCAACCTTCTGCTTATCATGATCCATAATGTTCAACCGGACACCTTTAATTTTTTTACCGATGGTAGCAGCCGAATATTTCAAGTCCTGTGGGGTTGCGATCATATTCAGCCCCGCTTCTGAAGTGCCGTACAGATTGTACAAGACATCGCCAAGTTTACTTAAGACTTCATCCACCAGTTTCGGATTGAGCTTGGCCCCTCCGGAAGCAATACAAACAAGTGATTGCAAATCTTCCACATTGTGTTTTAACATCCTTTGTATCATCAACGGGACGACCGTAACCACTTCGATACTGTGTTCACTTATCAGGTGACATGCTTTTTCGGCATCAAACCCTTTGCTGATGACCACTTTTTTGCCCAATGCAAGGAAGGAAAGCAATATCGCAATTCCATAGCCGTGATAAATGGGCGTGGCAATATAGGCTGTTTCGGACTTCAATAGTTTCAGCCTTGTTAGTACAGCCAGGAAAGGATTCAAGAAATGGAACAGGGAAGGTTTATGGGCTACTTCCTTCGATTTCCCTGTGGTACCACCAGTAAGCAACATAATTTTACTCGTTGAAGATCTAGGGAGTTTAATGTTTCCTCCACCCTCCATTTGCAACAAGGTATTTACCGCGGGCAAATAATCATGCTTACTCAGAAGTCTCTCTTTCCGATAAGGTGATTTTTTAATCAAAGTACTCGATTCAACATCGTAAACAAGAAAGTCAAAATCATGGTCTTTAACTAATTGATCGAATTGAATCTGGCTCATGTCAGAATTGAGCAGATAGAGATCCGATCCAAGCTGAGCAGCAGCAAAAATCGATTTAACCAACGATCCATGGTTTTTACACAAAAACGCAACCTTCTGCCCTCTCTGAAGTTTGTATCTTTCTTTGAAAATGAAAGATAGCTTTTCTGATTGGGACAATAATTGTCTGTAAGTAATGGTTTCTTCATCCTCCACTAATGCAGGCTTATCGCCATTTGTCTTTTCAGCCATGCGTAGCAAAAGCATGATATTTATTCCGTATTTACAGATGAAAACAATTAATCCGCACAATCCCAATAGGGAAAGGTATTTCATTTTATATAGAACGTTCATCAGGTTGACGATCGTCAATTTCCTTCTCCCCGTTTTCTTAAAATCTTGGGCATGGATAGTTCCCAGAGCCCTCTAAAAAGAGTGGAGCCCAACTGCCCGAAAATCAGCCACCAAGGCGTATATGTTTTTCTTTTTGTATACATCGACTTGCAAATGATTTTAGCCACATGATTCGGGCACATAACAGGCATTTTTTCGTAAGACTTGGTCGGCACAATCATGGGGGGTTTCACCAACGGCAAATAGATGGATGTTGTCGAGATTCCCATGGCATTCAACTCGGCAGCAGCCGAGCGGAACCAAATATCAAAAGCTGACTTGGATGCCTGATAGGCCGCCCAATGGGGAATGGGCAGTAGCAAGGCATTAACTGTCGATACATTGATTACCTGTCCTTTATTCTTTTCCAGTAAAGGAATGACTGACAGCAGTATTTGTACCGGCGCAAAATAATTGATGGCCATCGTTCGTGTGAAATCGTGATAGCGATCCAATGAATGGAATATGGACCGATTGATGGATAGACCCGCATTGCTGACGACCACATCCACTCCATCTGGTAATTGATGAAGAAAAGTCAACAATTCCTTCATCTCTCGCTCATTTCTCAAATCTGCCTGAAAAACACTTACACGGGACCCATTCTTTTCGATATTCTTTTTTATAGTCAATAGTTTTTCTTCTCTTCTGGCGACCAAGATTAAATGCGCATCCATATCACCCATTAGGTAAGCTACTTGCTCCCCAATCCCCGAACTGGCTCCTGTAAGTAGAATCGTTTTTCCTTTCATCTCATTTCCAAGTTTCTTCTTGTTCAAAGATGTAGAAGCAAATAAAAGTCGCTCCGTAAGGTTATATGTATGCATAGGAACTTTCCTTTTCTTTTAATTTTTTCCGATGTCAGATCGATAAATCTATCATACCAAAAATAACCATCTACCGTTTGTGGAGTTTGAATTTTCTAAAAACATACGTTTTTACAGATACCTTCGCACGTTATGTTCAGGCCGTTGATTCTAATAGAAGGAAGCATAGACACCAAATTCATAAAACTTTTGAGTCTGATGTTCAACGTTTTGAATGCAGTTCTGTACATACAAAAAAAGCAGCTGAAGCAATCAGCCGCTTTTAATGAACGTATTTTATGCGTCGTCTCTTTTATTCATTGCTGAACCTGGTTATTTCGTAAAAAGTTGATCCATAATAGGGTTCGATTTGTTTTGTGCCTTTTTCACAAAAATCGGATTCAAAAGAACCAATGCCAAGATGTTAGCAAGAAGCCCCCAGAACCCTTCATAAATCCCGAATGTATTTCCTGTAGAATACACAGCAAAAGTTACACCAAGCCCTACAAGTAAACCGATGATTGTTGCTTCTCTTGTCTGGTTTCTCCAGAATAAACTAAAGACGATGGCTGGGAAGATTTGAACCATTCCAGATACCCCTAGAAGTTGAAGTGACACAAGTGCTGTCGGGAAAAGCATACCGAAAATTAATGCTAGTCCTATAACCACAAATACCATCGAACGAGTAATCATCGTCAATTTTGCCGGTTTGACATTTGGATTAATAAAATCACGGTAAATATTATTCGCAAATAAGTTCGAAGCTCCGATTGCCATGATTGAACATGGAATCAATGACGCTAGTGCGATTGTTGAATAAGCAAGTCCTTGTACTACCCCACCGTAAGACACTTGAATTAAATTCAACAATGCAAAACGTGGATCGCTTCCTTCTGGCAATACAAGGTAGGCTGCAAAGCCAAGGAAAACAACAAGAATTAAGACGATATTATAAAACGGTAAATAGATGGCATTTTTACGAAGTACATCTGCATTTTTCGCTGTGAATACACCTGTTACCGCGTGCGCCCACATGAATAGTGCCAAGCCTGAAACCAATGAAGCAGTCAAGAACCACGGAATACCCTTTGGTCCTGTTGTCGGTATGGTTAACAACTCTGGGGAGTCTGTGACGATTTTGTCAATCATCGAGCCCCAACTTCCAAAGTGAATGATTGGAATTGACACAACCAGGAATAACATAATGACCCATACTAAAATGTCTTTAATGACCGCGGTATAAGCTGGTCCTTTTATTCCGCTGAAGAATGTATACAGTGCCACTAACAGGAATGAAATAATAACAACAACTTTTATATTAATATAACCTGTACCCGCAACTGTTAAAGTATCTTGAATACCAGCTAATTGTAAATCAATGTACGGGATCAGCATTAATACACCGACAATTGCGATTAGCAACGATAAGAATTTACTATCAAATCGTCCTTTTGCATAATCTGCAAGTGTCGTTAATTTATGCTTCTTAGAAACTTCCCATAACTTCGGAAGATAGAAATAAGAAACGAAGAACGCAATTATCGTATATGGAATCGCGAAGAACGCAATACTACCAGCTGCGAATGCAGTACTCGTCAATCCTAAGAATGTGTATGCTGTATATAAGTCTGCTCCGACCAAAAGCCATACGAGCAATGGACCAAAACGTCTTCCACCTACAGACCACTCTTCTACCGAACTCCGGCTTGATTTATTTCGTCCAGCGATAAATCCAATTAAAACTACCGATAATACTATGAAACTAGTAATTAATAACGCTGTTAAATTCCCCTGCATCATTCAATACTCCCTTCTGACTTCTGTATGCGATAAATGACATACGTACATAATGGAGTAAGAATCATCCCTAAAAATAACCAAAAATGAAGAAATGGCAATCCCAAGATAATCGGTTCAATTCGATTAACAAAAGGAATTGCGCCAAGCATAAGGATAAACGGTAAAATAGTTAGAATTACAATAATCAATTTTTTGCTCATCTGAATCCTCCTAGGTGTAATTTAGATAATATATTGGAATAGTTATAATTATCAATCATTAATATTATCAGATAGAAATTTTAATACAAGGGAATCTCGTGAAAACGGTTACAAAGTTTCAATTAAACTAGATGAAATAACGTTTCAAGATTTTTCCCACTAACTACCCCTGCACCATTACCTATAAATAAAAAAGACAAACAAAGTGAAATCACTTTGCTCGTCTCAGTTGTAATTACTATTTGAGGAAATCTTTTTCTTCTTCCAAGGTTAAAATACGGATATATAAGAATTGTTACGCATGAGGTATTATTTAAATTTATGTAACCACATGTTCATACAAATGCATATCCGTCTTCTTTCATTAAACAAAAAAGGACTGTCAGATTAACAGTCCTTCTGGATCTCATTCTTTCACTAATGTTAGTCCCCACTAATTCTTTGCAAAATTACCATCAACCTCAACAGTCTCAAATATATTAATAAATGCATGTTCATCATATTTACGGACAATTTTTTTGATTTGCAATGTTTCATAACGTGTAACAACCATCATTAATATTTGTTTCTTTTCTTGTGTGTAGCCCCCGTAACCTTCAGTAATCGTCATACCTCGATAGATGGACTCCAGTAGATCATTGCGTATTAAGTCGCCTTTTGAAGTGACTATTTGCATCGTCAATTTGACATGATTGGTGAAGATCGTATCAATCATTTTACCGGTCAAAAATATGGATAAAAGAGTGTATAATGCGATATCCCAGCCGAAAACAAATCCAGAAATCAGAACAATTACACCGTTCATAGCTGTGAGAAGTAGTCCAATACTAACATTACTGATTCGGGAAACCATAATCGCTATAATATCCAAACCGCCTGAAGTTCCAGAGTATTTCAAAATAAGACCGATACCCAGGCCACCCAGGCCTCCACCAAAAACAGTGGAAAGCAAGATATTGTCGGTAACTTGAACTACCGGCAATATATATAAGAAGACTGACAGTGAAATGACACAAACCATAGTATTGATCGTAATGGTTTTTCCGAGTTTGAAATAACCCAACACAACTAAAGGTAAATTAAATAGTAGATTCAATAAGCCAGTATTAAATGGTGTGATCAACCCAACCAAAATAGCTAATCCACTAATTCCGCTGCTTAAAATACCATAAGGAACCAAAAAGAAATTAAAAGCGAATGCCACAATTAGTGAGCCTATGATGACAATGGTATTTTTTAAAAACATAAACATTCCTCCAACTTCTTTGAATAATGCTCTGTTAAACGAAACGTCGTTTATCGTACAGTTGCGCAAGACCCCAAGTAAGGAGCGGGCCAATTTTTACTATTCCAACTAACCATCAATTATTTCCAACTAAACTTCATTTTTTTCCAACTAAGCGTCACTTTTCTCAAACTTGAGCCTAAAACTCGATCAACATTCTTGATATTGTCCCTATTTTACATGAAAAAGCGTCAAATTTTAAAAAAACTGCCAATTCCCCATAAAACATTTCGGCAGTTCTATCTTTTTATGGTAACAATTAATCCCTAAACAACAGTCAGAGCCGTGCATTAAAAAACTCGCCCCTACTGGAGGGACAAGTTTGTGCTCGCGAACTATCGGTTTCCCACACTTCCGTCTCTGTAAAATTGTTCTCTGCTGGCTAGAATTTTATTCATTCTAATCATCTAAAAAGGCTGAACCACAATGGGCTCAGCCTTTTTCTTATTATTCCTCAACGGGTTTTTGTTTATAAACTTGTTCCTTCTCTTCCTCAGTAACCTGTCTGTTCGGCTTTTTGATAAAGAATGTCAACGCTAACCCTACAACTGCAATAAATGTAGAGACGAAGAATGTATAAGTGATTCCTTCCATCATGGAGTTCTTCATGATGTTCATAGGGTCACTTCCGCTTTTCGCCAAGTTTTCCGCTGTCGAAGTCGTGCGGGTATTCATGACGGTGATTAGTAACGCAGAACCGATGGCACCTGATACTTGTTGAAATGTGTTGTTCATCGCTGTACCGTGTGGGTAAGCTTTCATTGGCAACGTATTCAAACCGTTCGTCATTACCGGCATCATTACCATTGAAATCCCGAACATGCGGATTGTATATAGAAACATTATTTCAAGGTACGTTGTATCCAAACTTAATTTACTAAAGTAATACGTTGAAATAACAACAATCGACATCCCTGTAATTGCAAGCACTTTGGCACCGTATTTATCGAACAATTTACCGGTAACCGGTGACATGAAGCCCATCACCAAAGCACCTGGAAGCATGAGCAAGCCAGAATCGAAAGGTGAAATCCCTTTGATTGTCTGAACATAAATCGGCATAAGAATCATGGCCGAGAACATGGAAATGGATAGAACGATTGAAATCGCTGACGATAATGCAAACATTGGATATTTGTAAATCCTGAATTCGAGCAATGGTTCACTTAATTTAAGTTGGCGGAGAATAAATGTAACAAGTGATACTACACCGACGGTAATGGTTCCTAAAACTATCGGGTCGTCCCAACCATTTTGCCCAGCAGAACTAAATCCGTAGAGGATTCCGCCAAAGCCAAGACTTGAAAAGACTAAAGATATTTTATCCAAACTTAATTCTCGGTTTTGGAACGTTAAATTCTTTAATTTGAAAATTCCTAAAACTAACGGGATTAAAGCAACAGGCAGGACAATGAAAAACAATACTCGCCATGAATAGTGTTCAACAATGTAACCGGAAAGTGTAGGACCGATTGCCGGTGCAACGATCATTACTAGACCGAAAACACCCATCGCCGCTCCTCGTCGTTCAACAGGAAACGCAGCAAGCATCACGTTCATCAGTAATGGCATCATCAGTGCGGCACCAGCAGCTTGAATCATTCGAGCTGCAAGAAGCACACCAAAAGTAGGGGCTAAGCCCGCAAATAATGTCCSTAGCGCAAATATGGACATGGCCAGGATGAAAATGGATCTATTGGAATAACGTTGTATAAAATAGGCACTCGCGGGAATTAATATCCCATTCACTAACATATAGCCTGTGACGAGCCATTGTACTGTAGATGCATCCTTAATATTTAAATCCGTCATAATGGAAGGCAAAGCGATATTCAATAACGTCTGGGTGAAGATAGCCACAAATGCCCCCATAAATAATATTGCGATATTGCCATATGGTGGTTTTTTCTGTTCTGTCATCCTTTTTTTCCTCCGTATAGTTTAGTCGTCTATTACTCGCTTCATGAAATTTCGTGGGTTTACTTACATAACCCTTTTTTCATTAAATTCACTTCAGCTGTATAGTTTTGCATAGATTGTTCAATGGACAAGTCTTTTGCGAATACTTGAATCAGGTTTTGGAATGTCACTGCCTTCATGATTTTGAAAATATGAATCAGTTCCATTTCATCTGAGATATTCAATTTATCTGTATCAACCAAGCCCATAACCTCTTTTAAACGAGTATTCATTTGCTCTTCATTTACTTCAGGTGTTAATGTATTTTCTGCTTTATAATTCATGTTCAAGAATGCATTTCTGAAAAATTGACGAAATTCCAAGCTTTGCAAGCTGATCAACATCCTCCGGAAGGATTCAATAAATGACTCTATTAGATCGCCATTTTGATCTTTCAATACTGAAATGAATCTGCTATTGAGTCTCTGAGAGTTTTCGTCTAACAAGAAATAGTAGAGATCCTCTTTATCTTCAAAATATTGATAAAAGCTACCTCTTGGGATACCAGCATCTTTTACGATATTAGAAATGGAAGCTCCAGACAACGGGGCTCTTGAAAATTCCTTCATAGCTGCTTTTATTAATGTTTCTTTTTTATCATTGGGTAAATTGATGAAGGTTTGTTTAGGCAACCTTATAACCTCCTATCTGAATTTAAAGTGACACTGTGTCACAACCGAACTTGATTGATTATATATGACACGATGTCATAATGCAACTAAAACATGACACCTTGTCATATCACGAATTTTTCGGACAATAAAAAAAGTCTATCAGTCTGTCTTATTGATTTTTTATATAAAAGAGAGAATCGGCTCCCTTTCCGCGGACGAACTAGCAAGCCGTCTCGGGCCAACAGGATGTTGGTCACGAAGGCGTTGCCACAAAATTGCATTTTGCGACGAGTAACCTCAAGAGTAGATTTTCTTGTCGCAGATTCTCTTACTATGAACACATTGTTTTAACAAAATAAAAAGAGAAAAGTCATTTTTGACTTTCCTCTTTTTATATATGCCATATTATAAGTTATTGAAGAACACTCTAATCACATCTGCCCCGCCGATAAAGGTTCCCAATGAACCCCCTAAGTTGGTCAGGACAACCACCAGCAACACGCGGGTGACCTTGTTATCCCAAAATCCTTTTATGGAAAACACATCCTCCGAAAGTGTTTCGAAGTCTCCGATATTCGGTCGGCGAATATATGCCTGTACAATTCCAGAAACCCACCCAGCTGCAATCAATGGATGCAAGGCAGTAAATGGAGCAGCAACAAAGGCTGACAATACCGCAAGCGGGTGACCAAAAGCAACGGCAGCTCCTACAGCAGCAAGAGATCCAGTCCACAGAAACCAGCTTATTGCTTGATCAAAACCTGCAGAAGGATTGGCGATAAAAGTATAGGCAATGATTGCTACAATCATCAGAGGAATCGCCCAACCAATAATTTTAGGTACGATTGATTTAGGTGGCGTTTGTGACAAAGCCTTTAAATCATGTTCTTTATGAATTTCTTTTGTAATGCCCTGTACATGTGCCGCACCCAATACTGCAACAATTTTATTTCCTGGAGCATCCTTAATTTTTTGGGCTAAATATTGATCCCTCTCATCAATTAAAGGCGTCTTTAACTTCGGAAAAGCTTCCGTGAATTCAGCAAGAGCAGCGTTTAGCGTATCCTGTGATTTCATTTTTTCAAGTTCATCTTCCGAGATGGTCTCTTTACTGAAAATACTAAAGAAAATTGCATTGAGAAGTTGTGCCTTCCCTGACAGGCCGAGATTACCCCAAATTCTGCTAAAGGTGATTTGTATATTGCGATCAGCCAAGACCAAATTTGCACCTATCTCTTTTGCTGATTCAATACCCTGAATCATTTCCTGTCCAGGCTTGATATCAAACTGTTTTGCTAAACGATTTTGAAAAGAAGAAATCGCCAAATTCATCAATAGAAACGTAGCTTTCTTGTCTTTAATCACTTTGAAAATATCAGTCTCTTTATACTTGTTGCTGTCCATAACTGACTGGTATCTTTGTTCATCCAACTCGATACATACTGAATCGGGTCTTTCTCTTTCGATAACCTCTTTTACTTGTTCAGCACTCTGTCTCGATACGTGGGCAGTTCCGATTAAAATTAGTTCTTTGCCATCTAGGCTGATTCGCGTAATATTTTCTTCCGGCATAAGCTACTTCCTTCATAGAATGTATTTCTCTACGCAATTCCTGTATCTATTAATTACGAAAAGACTGTCTACTGTTAATAATGAATTAGATTATAAGAAATTTCAAATTTGTTTTGTTTATTATAGTAGAAAGATTTTTACATATGTCTGGAGTGCTTTAAAAGCATCATAATCCCCCAGCAAACATCGAATTTGTTGGGGAGATTGCTTTAGAAAATAGTATCTTGCAACCGGCAGTGCACTTCTTAATACTTTATGATGGCATGCTAGCGACATCTCGAGTCAAGATGTCTTTGTTATTTTCCAAATAACGCCTGTTCCAGGAACTGCTGACTCTTCCGTAAATAAGCCAAAGTCAGAGACATACAGTGCGCCATCAGGACCGAAAACGGCATCAATGGGCCGTTCTAATCCGCCTCCATTTGTATCGGATGCAGCCAGACCTGTTCGATTTATAGCAAATATATGAATCTGCCCTGTTTGCATGTCGATACGGGAAACGCGATGACCCACATAGGGAAGTGGTATCCCTCCTGTTGTCTCAGGATCTTCGGCACCAAACTCCGCGATAAAAACATCTCCTACTGGCCCAAATTCAGGATTCTCATTAAAACTGAACCCCATTGTTGCTGAGTGAGAAGGGAATGAAGCCACAGGCATTGGTGGTTGCATAGGATGTTCTGCTAATAAGAAAGCAGGTTGAGGTTTTCCTTCCGGTTTAAATTGTGGCATTGTAACCGGCAATCCTCCGGTAAAATCCGGAAATCCATACCAGAATCCAGGACGAATCCACTGAAATTCATCCGGGGAGTTGGCCACTGGACGACTTCCGCGAACATCCATCCCATGATTGGACGCAAACAATCGATTGAATCGATCGAATCGCAATCTGAAAGGATTTCTTAGACCCCATGCCACCAACTCAAGCTCAGAGCCGTCTGGATTGGCACGTAATATACTTCCGCTAGCACGAATGATTCCATCCACTGTGTTCCCGGGATAGGTTTCAACCCCAAAAGGGACAAATGCGCCAGTTGTAACAACACGGTCTGGAAATGCCTCTAAAAATCCTGATGTTTGAAAGTTAGAGCCATTTAAAGTCACCCTTGAACCGGGGTAATCATGAAAGAATGGATGTTCTTTTACCCAGGAGTTGTCCTTTCCTACAACCCCACTATTGGTCGCAGTTCCTTGCCCAAAATACATTTTTCCATCAGGGCCAAATACCACTCGATTATTATGATGATCACCAATACTGGGGAGTCCTTCAATAATATCCACCTTCGTCCCATCAGGCTGAATAATCGTTACGTAACCTCGATGCGCAACATAAATGTTGCCTTGGTATTCAGTAATCCCAGTTAGAGGAGGATTAAATCCATCACCTATAACAATAAAACCTTGTTGCGTTAGTTTTAACACCTTTCCGTTCCCATCCGTGATACCGGAATCGGCAACCAGTAATTCCCCTTTGCTTGTAAAGGTTATATTTATGGGAGTGGTTAAACCCTCCGCAAACACTTCAATGTCATAACCGGGTGGCAACAGGATGGCACTCGGATCTAGTTTTCGTTCAGGCATTGACACCTTTCCCCTCTCTTCATTTTCTCTATCAATTTATTCAACCATTGGGCATTCTGGCACTCATTTCATTCTTTTTTATAGTATATAAAAAGACTTTGTGAAATAAGGAAATTAACAGAGGGATGGAATTCGGTGAAATTTAGAACTATAAGGAGAGAGACAGTGTATTTTAATAAGCCTATCCCGTCGCATCCAAAGGACATTCACCAGGTTTTCGAGAGTTGGTCACTTACAAAAAAATTAATGTTTTCAGCATTGATGGCAGCACTTGCAGCCATTTTGCAATCTGCAGGGGGGCTGTTTCCAGGTATCGGCTATGCTTTCAGCCCTCTTGCTACAGCACCGATTTTGTTAGGTGCACTGATCTCATTCCGTTCAAGCATGTTGATTTACTTTTCAACAATTTGTTTATTATTAATAACTCAACCAAGCGAATTAGTGATTTTCCCCTTTACTACGGGGTTACTCGGAATTGGCCTCGGATGGACGTTCCTCGCTTTAAATCGGCGTCCGGGAATAATATTCTTGAATGGTTTACTATTGTTTATTGGCATTTGCATTCCATTGTACGGGTTCGGCTTCCCTGTTTTCGGTCCCACCGTTTCTTCTTCATTTAATATGACGACTTTAATGATTATTTTTGGATTTTCACTTTTCTACAGCTGGTTATGGTTAGCTATTGGTTTATTTTTGCTTCGAAAAATTAGGATGATTATAGCTTTGGAATAAGAGGCGTTCTTTTCCTAGCTAGCTTTAACAAAACATATAAAAGAGAGAAAAGGCCTTTCATAAGTTCAATGAACTCACGAAAGGCTTCTTAATTTACAATCGGTAATATCAGTGACGTTTCCATCTACATAAAATAAAGCATCCCCTGCATAGCTAAAAGCTGTGCTGGGGATGCTTTATTAAATTCACTAGATATTATAGAAGTGTTTATCTTTCCATTGCCCTTTTCCAGCTTTCTTATTCACTGACTACTTTTCCTTTAAAACCAATACTGTTGGTGCAGCAGCTAAAATAATGAACGGGTTACTCCATAACAGGAAAGGGATTTTTTCTGTACGGCTTAATAAGAATCTAACTAACACGACCAATAATGAGCCGATAGTCGTGATGGCGAGTGAACGAATGCTAAAAACCTTAATTATTCGAGTTGAAATCATTTATATGTTTAAAAATAATTTGGATTGTGTCTTTTATAAATTGTTCGCTGAATTCTTTATTAAACATTTTCACACAAAAACTTTCTAAATTTATATTATTTCCTTTGAATAATTCTTCTAAATTAAAACAAAAATTATCCATATCTTGTTTATAAGTTTCGTATAATCTTATAGCAATTGCATACGCAATCGGTTGTATAATAACTGAATAAGTTTCAAGTACAAATGATGGATATACCAAAATATTTAGATTTGAATAATATTCATTAACATATTGGAACTCTTTGTTTATATCGTTATCTCCTTTATGAAGTTCAATAAATTCATCTAATCCAATTTCACCTTTTTGTTCTATATGATTTAATACTTGTTTCTCCGAATCAAATGTTGCGTATGATGATAATATAGCTAGATTTAATCTATACAAATATTGAAATTTAAACCCTTGGATCTCATCCTTAGATAAAATTTCTGACTTTTGAATATTATTTGCTAATAGTATTTCTGTAAGATGTGCTAAAATTTCATTCACAATAATGCAACTTTTTTCATAAAAATCTTTATCGTAAAATTTACTGAAGTATGAATGACCCACTTCGTGAACTAGAAAAAGAGTAGAATACATTGTTTCTAAGTGGTCAAAGACTATAATACTTTCTTTTTGTTCGGGAAAATAATGAGTTGTATAAATCCCATCGACTTCTTTATCTATTATTAAGTTTTTCTTCTTTAGGTTTTTAATATGGTYTAGAAAATCAATACCAAATAAACTATCACTGTAATTGGATAAAGATTCACATAATAAATCTAAATTTTCTCCAATAGAATAGTTTATATGCTGATTTTCTGGAATTTCAAATAAGTAATTCAAACCATCTTCTGCCCCTGGTTGAATTAGTTCGTAAAGGTATGAAGTTAGCTCTAAATAAATATTGGAAAATGTTTTATCGAAAACTTTTATCTCATTCATACTTAAACCATATAGAACTGGAAACTCTTCATAAAGGTAATTGGAATCTATATGGTTCTTTTTAATTTTATATAATATATCTAAGATTTCTCTTGATTTTAATTTAATTTCTTCAAATGTCTTTTTTTGAGTTGTCTTTCTAACTTCATAATCATTAATATAATTTATATTCGATAAAACTTTATGTATTCTCTCTTCATCAATAAATAAATTATTTAGTATTGATAAATACTCATTTTCAAGGTCATTAACAATAGATTTATCATCCTCTTCACCTATTTCATCCATTATAGATGCGAATTTTGATTCTAATAAGTTAACTTTTATAAACAGGTCAGGGAATAACTTCATTATTTCAATGCCTTTATAGATTGATACTAAGCCATTCTCTAAAAAATCGTTACTTCCGTGAGTTCTGATGTGTTGTTTTATTATAGTTAATTTTTTTAAAAGCTCCTCTTCATTAAGGAACTCAAAGTTAGGAAACGTTTCGGTTTGTTCTTTTACTAAACTCATAGTCTTTAAATCAAAAGATAAAAATTTTTCATGAATATTATTATCATTAATAATGTTTATTAAATGTCTAAGACAAAGTAGGGAATTAATATAGCTATGAGATAATATTCCATTATTATTACTTATACCTTCAAAGTTATTATCATAAGATTCTTCAATTATTTTAAAGTCTCTATCATTTTTAATTAATACAGAAATAACCTTATCGTCTAAATAACCATTTATTATATAAGGGACATTTCTGGATTTACAATATTCAAAAATTTCTTTATGTGTGTATTTAGTTGTATCATCAAAACAAGAGAATACAAAGGATATATTATTTGATTTTATGATATCTTTTATTCTATTTGTAGTTTCTTCATTAATATAAAATTTATGTTTAAATATATTTGTACTATTCATATCTGTATTTAGATATTTACTTAGTGAATCAACTTTATAAGAATCGATATCCTCTTCACGGAACACTATTTGGGCATTTATATTATGTGACGCTACAGTATCAGGATCAACTATGGTTATACTCTGGACATTAAATTTCGATAGTGTCATAGCTAAAGTAGAGCCCACAGTACCAGCACCTAATATAAGTATATTAGCTTGTTTAATTTTTTCATAAGTATTTAAACCGTTAGGATAAGTTTGGAAATAGTTAATATATCTTTCCTCATTTTCATTATATCTATTATCATCAATTAAAATGTTCTCTTCTTTTAAATATGTGAAAATGGTCTTATATTCTTCTTCGGTGATAGAGTGATCAATTTTCCAGTTTTTTATTTTTTCATCTGTGCATTCATTGTTGTAAATCTCTAAAAGCTCCCACAAAGCTTCTAATTGATTTGTTTCAATCTCTTTATTTTGCCCATCATAAAAATCTATTTTTAATTCTTTAATATTTTTTTTTAGACCTAATGACCTGTTAGTTTTCATATCACTACTCCTAAATAAAGCACTGAATTGTAAATTCAGTGCTTTAAAATTATATTATTAATACTTAAAATCTAGCATTTTGACGGACAGATGTGCGGTATTATGTTTTGTTTTGTTTTCTTAACTTTAATAGTTAATTTCATCATGGTCACCTCTTTTATAAAAAATTTCCAATATTGGATGTATTTAATATATCATTTAAAAGTAGAGAATAAATAAACAACAGATTGATAAATTAATTCAAAATTCTGCGCTTTTTTACGGTTTTTTTGAGAAAGTTTATCAATCAGTTTTAGTTTTAGGGGCTTTATCTATTCGCTGAATTGTTACTAATAAACGGTGTATCTTTTAATTTCATTCAATATTTTGTTCTTTTTAAAAAAATAAAGGCTGAAACTCAATATAGAGTTTCAACCTTTATTAAATATCATTTTAATTCAATTACCGGCCTAGGAATTTCTTCTTCTCCAGTAATTGAGATTACGTCAGAGTTACCTTTATTAATTCCCAAAAATAATATACTTATAATTGCAAAAAGCATTAACTTCTTTTTCATCTCACAAATCCTCCCATTTTAAAAACTTATTTTTTAATAGTAATGCCTCACTTGCAAGTTGATAATAAACTCCTGAATTCTTCAATTTTTTATTCAAATAATAATATTTTGCAAGTAGAACTGCATATTTATAAACATGACGATAGTCTTTTTTCAATTCAAAGTATTTTATAGCTTTAATTAATATATTTGTAAATTCAGCACCACCAACCTGCTCTGCTTCAAAGATCTTGAAATGATAATAATAAGAAAGATTCTTTTCCTTTGCTTTAGAATACATTTCAAGTCCTTTTTCACACCACATCAAAATGTTTTCAGGACTTTTTAGTTTTGAATATTCTTGAATAATGGATAAAATCGTTACGTAATAACCTTCAGTAGTCTTCTTGCAATCCATACTAGATAAAAAGTATTCGATGGCTTTATTTGACTCACCTTGTATTGTGAATAATGTCCCTAAATTCTGTGTAATAATTCCCTCAAAATCAAATAATCCACGATCTTTTAGTAATCTATAAGCTGCTTGAAAGTTATCTTCGGACTCTTTGTATTTATAATTTCTTTTATAACTAATTCCAATGGAAATATAACAATCAATGGCCCTGTTAAATAATAAAAGGTCACGGTATATATTTAGCGCCTTTCGAGCAAACTCGATTGTACTATAATTATAATTATTTACTAGGTAACAAATTGCCATGACATTGTACAGATCCGCTAATTCCCAATTTTCTAATACTATTGTTTTTTGATCTTCTAACGCCTGCTCAATGTATTCTACTGATTGAAGATATTCATCCGTGTAGAATGATTTTAGTGCTTTATTGATATTGAAAACGCACTTTTGATAGTTTGTTAAATTCTCTTCATGAAGTTCTATAAACTCAAACAAAGATTCTACACAAGACATTTCTTTACCACTTATTAAATACAATCTAGACAAAAAGAGTACGGAATTGATAGAGTATACCTGGTTTTTAAAAATAGTTCTCTTCTCTTCAATTTTGACGATTTCATTTGAAATAGACTTATGATCTCTATAGATTATTGCTGTTTTATAGAGCTCTTTAATTGAATTAAAAGTTGAAATTTCTTCTTCATCACTAACTTCAGTGATAGTTATAGAAAGTCTATTTAATAAGTTAACTAGGATTTCATCGCTTGGGACAAGTTGATTATTTTCAACTTTACTTAAATAAGATATCGAACATATGCCTTTTGCTAAATTCAATTGCTTAATCCCTTGATCAACTCTTGCTTGTTTAATAATCAATCCTATATTCTTCATCTATGCTCCTTTGCGAAATTCTAATTGTAAATTGTAAGTTAAATACACGAAAATTGAGAACTATTAAACAATTATGATTATACCAATAAATAGAACTTAGGTAAATGTTTGTATTAATTTAAGTGAATTTTTACTATAAAAGGGATTAAAGTATATAAATTTACAATAAAAAAACGAACCATCCGCAGAATGGTTTGTTTTTTTTGTTTTGATATATTAAATCCAATAAAAATAAGGTCAACCAGTAAAAACTGGTTAACCTTTTAATACAAAGCATTCGTTAGTTGAAGATATAACATCATTCTTTTTCTTAGATATGGTTTAAATGATTTCTTAATTTTTCCCCATAACTATTTTCTACAATTACTTATGTCAGATTGACCCAAAGGCAAGCTCTTGGGTCAATCTTTCAACTTATCATTCTAGTTCTGAAACGGTTACAAACTCATATCCTTCACTTGTTAAATAAGCAAGCACACTGTCTAAACCTTGAGCAGTCGATAAATGAATATCGTGCATTAATACGGTACTGCCGTCATGGACGCTACTTTTTACAGACGTTAAAAGTTGAGCAGCATCACGGTGTTTCCAATCGAGTGTATCTACATCCCACAAAACAACGGGTAATTGCATCACGTTTAACATGTCATCCTTGAAAGCACCGTAAGGAGGACGAAAAACAGTTGGTGCTTGTCCAGTGGCTTGTTCGATGATGTTATTTGTCCTTGAAACTTCTTTTGTAATCGAATCCGTCGCCATTTTAGTTAAGTTTGCATGGGTCCAAGTGTGGTTACCGAGCTCATGGCCAGCATTCAACACATCTTTCGCGATTTCCGGGTAAGATTCTACTCGACTGCCTAGCATAAAGAATGTTGCTTTTGCATCATACTTCGCTAGTGTGGCAAGGATTTGCGGCGTTACTTTTGGATCTGGACCATCATCAAACGTTAGGGCGACTTGCTTCGTATCCGTTTCTACAGGTTGAACATCATCACTGTCATCCGGTTCTTCTGCAGGTTCTTCTATCGGTTCTTCTTCTGCTTCATCTGAAACTTCTTCAACAGGAGGTTTTGGTAATACTTCTACATCCGGTTTATAAGGCGCTACTAATTGTTCAGTTAGCGCAGCAAGTGGCACGGCAATAACCGGTGCACCCGCGGCATCACTAGCGATTTCGTACTCATCGAAATATATGACGAGCGAATCGTCTATGAGGGCAAAGTTCTCGAAGTTGCTCCACTTCGGTTCGGTAGCCAAAATCATATCTTCTTCTAGAACTCTATTTGTTAAGCTTGGATCTTTCTGAATGCCATCTCGTACAAGTAATGAAAGTTTTACAAGCTTAGATTCGTCATGCCCAAATAAATCAGCAATCTCAATAATTTCACCTGACTCCGGGTCAAAATGAATGGTGTTAAAATTGGTAAAACCATTTGCACCGCCTAAATATGTTCCGGAAATCATAACAAATGAATACGATCCGGATGCATGTGGAAATGTTTCGAAAGCAATGTTCRACTCTCCAGGAGTCTTACTACCGATTCGCTTATTTTCTTCCATTGCAATTAAATAAGTATCCCGTTGTTCATCTATGTATTTTTTGACACGATCATTAAATGAGACTATTTTACTTTGTGGATACTGAATGGCATAAGGAGAATAGTCATCTTTTTTAACTTCAGTTGTAATAAGTATTCCAGGAAAAGCTGATTCTATCGTTGACACATCTTTTTTTACTTCTGGGGCGTGTCCGTTGTTTGTATTTTGTTTTGYATCGCTCTCTGTTGAGTATCCGAGAAAAATGAGGGTCATACTCAGAAATACAATCATACTGATACAGGCAACATCAATCCAGGGTCCGCGTTTCTTACTTTTGGATCYGGTCATTATCTCTAATTCTCCTTTTGTTAGTTATACGGCTTGAACGTAATGGTACAGACGTGAGTTCATAAATAGGGGAAAGACCTGTGCAACCCGAAATCCCAGCCGTCTGAGGTTTTTGTGAACACCTCAACGGCAGTTCGATTGCAGGTTGGGGCAGGACTTGCCAGCTATTTAGCAACACGAAATCCACAATACATCTAGGAAATAAATGATTGCAAATTGGAAAATGATGACTTTTAGGTGACTATTTAATGTAGTGGTTGCTGACTAAGGCATCCGAAAGAATATCAGATGGAATAATAAATTCAATAATACCCATAGCCCCAGGAGCAACTTCATATTTATCAAACGAAATGACTAATTGATTGTCTTTATTAATATAAAAGTTTTGTTTGCTACTAATCTTATCAAACAATCCAATCGTCGTTTCATCCCCTTCATCTCGAAACCAATATAACTTGTTTTCGTCATGTTTCATTTGTTCTTTCATTTGCTCTTTTATGTTCTCACTAATCAAATTAATATATGTTTCATCTTTAAACAGTAATGGAAGGGTTAATAAGATTTCATTTTTCTTATCAATGGTGTCATATGTCATGGTTGTAGATGAAGATCCAACGGTATTCACTACGTACCTTCCAATCGATAAAATATTATCCGTGTCAGTCTTTATTTCATAGCCACTATCTATGCCTAAGTGACCTCCATTTTCTTTTTTCATCTCGTCCATTTCTTTCGTAAACGTATCATAGAGTTGTTTGTTTTCGTTCAAATATTTTTGATTTAAACTATTTTCAAGATCCTTGTTTTTTAAGTTAGAAACAGCAGGAACCTTTAAATGTGCCTGATAAGTTTTTTCATCTACAGTGTATTCAGTAAATGTCAGGACATCTACTAAATTTCCAACAATCGGAACATCCGACAATGTTTTCGCAAATGTTGGGCTACTATTTATGGAGAGAATAAAAATAGCAGATGCAGCTAAACCAATAACTGATTTAAATGGAAATTTTCTTACGCTAGAACGACTAATGGCGTTCGCTACGATGAAATCCAAATTATCTGGAATCGGGATGTTCTGGTAATCAGATTTTAATTCTTCTAATTTTTTATCCAATATCATTTTCCTCCTAAAAATAAGATCATGCCATTTGAATTCGGAGTAATTTTAGAGCTTTGGTTAATCGTGTTTTAATGGTATTTGGGTTTTCGTTTAATATTTCTGCGACTTCTTCTATTTTTAAATCTTCAAAATAGCGAAGAACAATCACACTTCGGTATTTTAGAGAAAGAGATTCTAAAGCTCTTTCTAGATCAATATTTGAATACTGATTTTCTACTCCATCAGCGTATGACTCAAGTGCTTCTTCATCAACAAACATTAACTTTTTCTGTTTTTTTAAAAAATCTAGTGATGTATTCACTACTATTCGATAAAACCAACTTTTTATATATTGTTCATTCTTTATGTGTCGTTTTGATGAAATGGCTTTTTGTATAGAATCTTGTAGTATATCTACTGCATCATTTTCATTTTTCACATAACTATACGCTAATCTATAAAAAGCTTCTTTATTATCGGTTATACATTCTACAAGTTTCTTTTCTATGTGCAAATTCCCCTTCATCTAAAAAGCTCCTTTCTTAGAAGGTGTTCTATAAATAAGTCGTATTAGTTTAAAATAGTTTTAATTATATAAAATAGACTTCAACAAAACAGTTCTACTTATGTATTCTTGCTACGAAGGTTAGCAAGGGTGTTATTAATCTACGATTAAAGGGACTTCCTTAAAAAGGAAAAATCCATTGAACAGTTAATTGGGCAGATTACTGAGTATTTACAATGTAATACCCAATAATGCACTCATTAAAATTGTAGCTGATGCGATTGTTTTGATTATTATTTCTTGTGTTTTATAAAATCTCCTTTGTGTTGTTCAATATTTAACCTTTACATATATTAGACGAACGAAGTATGTAAATAGTTTTGATTATTTTTTATTTATATTTTTCCAGTTCCCTATTATCTTCTGAAATTCATAAAAAATAAAATTTCGTACTGTCACTGCGGATTATTATAAAAAATACGAGTAATTTAGTGGAAATGTGGGAGATTCAGTTAGATGAAATTGAACATGGGGCGGGCCGATACTAAGACCTTTATGAGAAAAGTGGAACAGTATGCAACCGCTACTGTAGAGGAGGCCAAAACCTTAAAGGTGGGGGCAATAGATTTTGTGGAATCGTTAGGAAACTGTCCAGGTTGTGGAGAGCCAATACGACAGTCTGAAAAACGGTATTTCTGTTCTTCTGCCAGCGGCTGCACCTTTTATATTTGGAAAACTCAATAATTCAAAAATGTGACACCTAAAATGTTAGCGATGCTATTGACCAAAAAGAAAACAAATACGCTTTCCTTTAAATCTAAGACTGGTACTTACAAAGCCGTTTTGACACTTGAAATGCCTTTAACCGAAGGGCAACTTGTTCGAGTGTTCAAATAAGATGATTTTTTGTACCTCTTCATATCCCATTATAGTATTAAATCAAAGTTCACTAAGTATTTAACCACATTGTTGACAACAAAAAACCAAATATAGGAGTGCGAATATGTTCAGTAACATATGGTACGAAATCAGCTTTCTATCTATGAGATTCAAGGCTTGAAAAGAACGAAAGTCAGTAGGAATACAAAGAAAAGGCTATGTGAAAATTTACGATTATACTAAACGCAAATGAACAGTACGAGTTCAACGATACGCACACTAAGATACGAATATTCTTTGTCTTAAAGAATGGGTACTTCAAGACAAAGAATAATGTTCTTAGGATAAATTATTAAATATCGGGACACGCTTTAAAACCACATCTTGGCGGAAACTTATCGCTTGTATCAAAAGGTGTTGCACCTAGTGCTGAAGTTGATCCCATAAGAATAACAGACAGCAAGAAAGCAGATAGAATTTTCTTTTTCATATTAACTCCTCCTTTCTGAATATTTAATCTATTATAACATTACAAAAATGGTAATAGTAGGGAATAAAGCATTAAAATAACTTCTAAATTCGACATAATATGTCAATTGTAATGTCGAAGGAGAAAAATGAACTATCACGTTTTCGAACATGACGGATTCAAACTGAACCTTTATGTTTTCGGCACAAGATTTAACAGATTTTGTGGACCTTTGGAATTTCGGCATTAGTGCTGAACGATACGCATCATTGACACGTACAGAGAGGGTGAACCAATTGAATAAAATGCCTTATGAAATAAAAAAGAAGTTGCGTCAATATGACAATGCAAACAAAAAAGCAAAGATGCTACACGATGAAGTGTCTGATTTGTTTGAAGAATACGGTGTACCATACGACAATTTGGCGTCTAGTCATTCAAATTATAACGATGAACCGAACACGGAAGGATTAGCATACATCAATAATTCCGAGGGTCATATAGAGAGCAATATAGCCGAGATAGAAGAAGTGTTTCTTCATTTTGTTAACAAATAATAGTTCGCAGGATAACTAGATGTAATCTTTGAAAAAAGTTTGATTAAAATTTAGCGAGCATCCTCAATTTCTAGGTAAAAAATAAACCGCGTATTTTGAACAAAGTTTGATCAAAATACGCGGTTTCACCTGTTTATTGCTATTCATTTTTATAAAAAAGATTGATTATTTCAGAAATCGAATCTTCAACTAAAGCCCCCGTTAGTTTAATAAGAAATCTCTTTCTACTTTTGCAAAATCAGTCCATAATTCATTTTCATTTACCTTGTTTTTTTCTTTTTTTAATCTTTTTACCATTAACTCTAATGCTTCTTTTAGGTTATCAATAAGATAAATTCTAATATCT
>NZ_JBFUJC010000008.1:0-29396 GCF_056401595.1 Paenisporosarcina sp. P4_E4_2
TCCAATACCTGCCCATTACTTGAACACGCCTGCAAAAGAACTACATGAACGAGCATTGAAGGCTAAGAAGTTATTGGGTGAAAGGTTGTACATTTTGGGGCACCATTACCAAAAAGATGAAGTCATTGCCTTCGCAGACGTGATTGGCGACTCGCTTCAGTTATCGCAAATTGCAGCCAAACAAACGGCCGATTATATTATCTTTTGCGGCGTCCATTTCATGGCGGAAACCGCGGATATATTAACTACTCCAAACCAAGCAGTGATTTTGCCTGATATGAGAGCAGGTTGTTCAATGGCGGATATGGCGAACATTGATCAAACAGAACGTGCCTGGATTGAATTACAAAAATGCTTCGGTGATACAATTGTTCCTTTGACGTACGTCAATTCTACTGCAGCGATTAAAGCATTTGTCGGTCGCAATGGTGGTGCGACGGTAACTTCCTCTAACGCAGAAGAAATGGTGGAATGGGCACTTTCCCAGAAAGAGCGCATGCTATTTTTACCTGATCAGCATTTAGGACGCAACACTGCCGTGAAACTTGGCATTCCTTTGGAAACGATGGCAATTTGGGATCCGATTAAAAACCGGCTGGAATTGCAATGTGCTTTAGAAGACGTTCGAGTAATTCTATGGAAAGGACATTGCTCGGTGCACATGAATTTCTTGCCTAAACACGTGGCAAATTTAAGAGAAAAAGAGCCGGACCGCAAAATTTTAGTCCATCCTGAGTGCACGTATGAAGTGGTTGCCGCATCTGATTATGCTGGTTCCACAAAATACATCATTGATATGATTGAGGCGTCTGAAGTAGGTTCGAAATGGGCAATTGGTACGGAAATGAATTTAGTGAACCGCTTAATCGCTACCTATCCTGACCGTGATATCGTGTCCTTGAATCCCTTTATGTGCCCYTGCCTGACGATGAATCGCATTGACTTGCCCCATTTAACGTGGGCTTTGGAGGAACTCTTGGAAGGTCGCATCATCAACCAAATATCAGTTGATGAAAAAACAGCTGTGGAAGCAACCATGGCTTTGGAGAAAATGCTGTAAATAGAAAAAGAAACGATTCCCCATTGATGGAATCGTTTCTTTTCGTTTTGCTTAATTATTTAGCAAGTGCCTGATCTCTTAAAGAACGACGTAAAATTTTACCCGTCGTGTTTTTCGGTAATTCTGTCAGAAACTCAAAACTACGTGGAATTTTATATTTTGCTAAATGTTCTCCGCAATAGCTGGACAGAGCTACACTGTCGAGACTTTCGTCTTTCACTACCACATAAGCATGGACAGTCTCTCCGAAGTTGGCATCCGGTAGACCAATCACGGCTGCTTCCACGACACCCGGGTGAGCAAATAATACTTCTTCCACTTCTCGTGGGTAAACATTGTAGCCCCCAACAATGACTAAATCTTTCTTGCGGTCCACAATATAGAAATATCCATCTTCATCAATTCTCGCTAAATCACCTGTGTACAACCACCCATCACGGATTGTAGCGGCAGTCTCTTCTGGCATTTTGTAGTAGCCTTTCATCACGTTTGGTCCACGGACAATCAGTTCGCCAACTTCACCAACCCCTACATCTTCGCCAAGTTCATTCACAACCCGATTTTCAACGTTGCTAATTGAAGTCCCAATTGAGCCTACTTTACGATTACGATCTAATGGATTGAAGCAAGTAACGGGTGAAGCTTCTGACAAACCGTATCCTTCCGAAATTTGCACATTGAACTTATCTTCAAAGTTATGCAGCAAGGCAACAGGTAAAGAAGAACCTCCTGAAATCGCCAAACGAATCGTTGAGAAGTCTTCGACATTTGCCTGCGGGAATTGATACAGGAAATTGTACATTGTCGGAACCCCTGCAAAGACAGTTGCTTGCTTTTCCCTCGCTAATTCAAAAACATCTTGCGGGTTAAAGCGAGGCACTAGTAAAATCGTAGCACCTTTTAATAGTGGCGCATTCACGACAACTGTCAGTGCAAATACGTGAAATACAGGTAAAGTTGCGAGCACTTTATCTGATGAGGAAAAGCCTAAATAGTCAGCTGAATCACGTGCATTTGAATACAAGTTTCCGTGCGTTAACATAGCCCCTTTAGGACGACCCGTCGTTCCTGATGTATATAAAATAACGGCATTGTCATTCTGGTCAATATCAACAGGTAAAACTTCAGGTGAAGCAGAGATGACTAGTTGTGTAAAAGATTTCACTTTTCCGCTGAGCCCTTTAGGAAGAGCAGCCAGCTTCTCTTCCGTATCTGGAGAAGTTTCACAAATTACATATGTATGGACGGACGGAAATGCTTCTGCGGCTTTCACAACAAATGGCAAAAGCATATCAAGTGCTATTACTACTCTCGCGTCACTATCTTGAAGGATGTAGGAAATCTCATCAGGTGTATAGATTGGATTGATTGGTATTACTGTAGCTCCCAAACGCATCGTTGCGTAAAGAGAAATCAAGAAGTGTGGTGTATTGCCGAGCAATAATGCGACGTGGTCCCCTTTTTCCACACCTTGTTCACGCAAAGCTGAAGCAAAACAAGCTATCGATTGACCGAATTCTGCATAGGATGTATCTTTCCCCATAAAATGATAAGCCGTTTTAGATGGTTGTTGCAAAGCCGTTTCACGAACCCGAGATACTAAATTCATCTGACTATCCCCTTTGTATTGAATGAATACTCACTCATTATTCAATATATTCATTATATAAGAAATGTTCAGTCAATACAATAAGCACCGTGAACTTTCACGGTGCTCCTGCGGTTACTCGTCGGAAACATTATGCTCCTGCATCGCTTCGCTAGCTTCGAAACATGAAAGTACGTTGGAAACATTATGCTCCTGCAGTTACTCGTCGCAATGATTATGCTCCTGCATCGCTTCGCTAGCTTCGTCGCAAACGAATAGTGGAATTAATGTGAAACCAATCAATACTAAAATCATTTCACTCAAAATGGATACTTCCGCCAAGTTCCTCCAAATGACTTGCAGTGACAAAAATGAAAATGCACTGTGTAACATCGCAATCCCCCAGGGGAGGAAAAACTGAGGAACCAGTTGACGATTGACGATTTTGATGATTTCCGGTTCGGTCAAGCCCATCCTTTTCAACACATCAAATTGTCGTTTGTCCCGCTCCAGTCCCGTATACAGTTTAAAGTAAACAAAACTTCCGGCTGCCAATAACAAAACGGCTGCAACCATTAACCCTGTAAACAATAACAACGAAAATGTTGCCCGTATAACACTGTAGTTCAATCCTGGATTTTCAAAGTAAAATGGCAGAGTGGTAAAACCTCCATCATAAATTGCGTTCGTCACTTGGGAGTCTATATCTAATCCGATTGATTTTGTACGTTCCCATTCGGCTACATGGAAAGCAAAAAATTTATACGATGAGTCAAGCATTGTTCTTCCTGCAAACGGTTCGTCTATCAATCGATAGTCTATGTCGTCTACTACCACAATGTTTGATCCTATAATCATTGAGGGAAATAACATCTTCGGATACACACCATGGATTTTAATCGGGACATTGCTTTCTTCCAATACAGTCTGAATTTCTTTACCTTTTAAATTGCCGATTGATTCCTCAGAATACGGAATAAACATGGCTTCTCCAGGAGCCAATTCAATGAGTGGCGAACCGAGTGCTAGTGCTAAACTATTGACATCCGACTCTCTTAAAATATCCACCGAGTTCCGTGAAAAGGATGAAGTTTGCTGTTTAATTAAGAACGGCACAAGCGTGTAGGATAACCCCTGCTCTTCCAATTCCTTACGCAATAATGAAATGTGGTCTGATTCATATGGATTATTCATTTCACTCGAATAGATTAGCGAAAGCGGGTTTATTTCACGAAACTGCCCTGTATAGGAAGACAGAGATGTTAATGTTCCAACTGATAAAAAAGCAACAGTCGAAACGATGGTGACGATAAAATACATACGTGCATTTTCACGGAGCTTTACAGCCACTTCCGAAACGGCGATCATGCGATACGGATGCCAGTAAAGAGACTTGCGTTTGCGTACTTGATGAAGCAAAAATAACACACTATGTGTAAAGAAGAAATACGTACCTAGTGCAGCAAGAGGTGGTAAAACAATGGCCAAAGCCAGTACCACATTCATCGATGTAAACGCGGCCGCTCCGTACGCAAACAATAACATGGCAATGCCTAGAATTGCTTTCACTGTCGAGTAACTTTGTAGTTCATCGTTCTTCCAGTAACCACGTATCAGTTCGATTATTTTTTGCTCTCGTATGAACACGACGCTCGTCATCGCAATGATGACGAAAAGACTGAAAAATGCCCCAATTGTCAAGGCAAAGGGCTTAATTGATACATATAAAGGTAAACTTTCCAATTGAAGCAATTCGCGCACAATCATAAAAAAGAATTTGGAAAAGGCATACCCAAAAAAGATCCCGGTTGCTACAGATACAGCACCAATCAACATCGTTTCTAGGAAAATCAATTTATTCAATTGCTTCTTCTCCATACCGAGTTGAAGTAGCAACCCGAACTCTTTGGAACGGGCCTGTAAAAAAGCGCTCATGGAATAGAATAGGAAAAACAGCGTAAATATGTACAATATTATTTCCGCTACAATCATCCCTGAGGCCGCAAATTCCCTTAAAAATTCATCTTCGATTTTCGGATGAAATAGTAACATGGAATACATGAAAAAGACCATGACTGAAAACATACTCGCCATAAAAAAAGCGGCATATATTCGACGATTTCGAATGACATTACGATAGGCGAATTGTCGAAAGGTCATTGACATTGCCTCCTAGCAAAGACAGCACGTTCAAAATACGTTGGAAAAAGGTTTGCCTGCGATTATCGCTATAAATTTCATTAAAAAACTCACCGTCTTTTATGAAAATGACACGGTCACAGTAACTTGCGGCAATTGGATCATGTGTGACCATGAGTATCGTTGTTTTTTGTTCCTGATTTACCTTTGCCAATAGTTCTAGCACATCACGAGAAGCWTTAGAATCCAAGTTCCCGGTTGGCTCATCGGCTAAAATAAAGGCGGGATGATGAATGAGCGCCCGCCCAATCGCAGTCCGTTGTGCTTGTCCTCCAGAAATTTCATTCGGTCGTTTTTCAAGTATTTGTTCCAAGTTCAATTTCTTCGCCAAATCTTCTATACGTCGCTTCATTTCATCTAGTGGAAGTCCATCCAGTGTTAATGGGAGAACCAAGTTTTCTTCCACTGTCAGCATTTGCAATAAATTAAAATCCTGAAAGACAAAACCGAGCTGTCTCCGACGAAAAAGAGCTAGCTCGGTTTTTGACATTTCATCTGGACGTAGCCCATCAATCGTTAGGGTACCTGAAGTTGCCGTATCAATCGTTGAAATTAGATTGAGCAGGGTCGTTTTCCCGCTACCTGACGGGCCCATGACAGCAACAAATTCACCTTTTCCCACTTCAAAACTTATTTGGTTAATTGCACGATGCGTCACTTTCCCCTCGTACACTTTCGTCACTTCGTCCATTTTCAATATGCTCATCTTCTGTTACACCTCGCTTTGCAGCTTCATGTTTATGGAATAAAACCGATACTGTCGTGCCTTTGCCCTGCTCAGACATTACACTCATTTCATGACCGAGTTTCCCACAAATTTCATTAGCTAAATATAAGCCCATTCCTGTACTTTCTCCTGTTTTCCGACCATTTTCCCCCGTAAAAAAAGCTTTCAAGACGCGGGGAAGATCGGTCGCAGGAATACCGATTCCTTCATCTTGAACAGAAAGGAGAACTTGTCCTTGTTGACAGGTTGCTTGAACATTTACTTTCTTGCCTTCTTCAAACGTGTATTTTACGGCATTCGTGATAAACTGACCGATCACAAATTTCATCCATTTCTCATCTGTTGGCACGATAAATTCATCATCAATCGCAATCACTGGATACACATGATGTGTAATGAACAAGCGTTTATTTTCCGACACTACTTCCGACACCAATGTCTTTAGATGTACTTGTTCAATTTGCATATCCTGTTCAAACGTATCCAAGCGAGCATTCATCAAGACAGAATCAAGTCCGCGCTTCAAGCGGTCAATCTCTTCCTGCATACTTTTCTTATCGACATTGCCATCTTCTTGCAATAGCAATTCCACGACAGATAGAGGTGTTTTCATTTGATGCACCCATTGATTCATGAATTGAAGATGGCGATGCTGGTTGGCGTAGAGTGCCTGAACTTCATTTTGGTACAGTCTATACAAGCCCTGTAAATACGCTTCTATTTGTTGTTGTTCAGGTGATTTCCCATCACGCTGCAAAGCCTCTTCCATGTGCTTGGGTGGAGACAATACTTTTTGATAAAATGCGTATCGCTTCACGAACCGACCAAATAAAAACGATAAAATCAGTAACGTGCTGATGACAACTGAATAAATAGCCGTATCGACATTGCGAAATCCATCCAACCAATACAGCAACATAATAAAGAGCACCATAATCAATTGAAAAATCAAGTAAGCAGCATGTTCTTTCACAAACAGCCGGAAATTCATGACGACTCCTCCGCACTTAATATGAAACGGTACCCAGCCCCTCTTACCGTTTCAATAGTTGAGGTGATTCCGTAGTCCTGTAATTTCTTCCTTACACGCGTCATATTAACGTTCAATGTGTTCTCATCGACAAACGCTTGGTCGTCCCAAAGTTCTTCCAGTAATTGCTCACGAGTGACCACTTTTGGTGCCTGGGTCATTAATAGCTCAAGTATTGTACACTCACGTTTTTGCAGTGGAATTTCTTGCGAAGAAGTATGAAGTTCCATGCGCTCCAAATATAAACAGAGTTTGCCCGTTTTTATCGTTCGTTCTTCTTGTTTCGCTGCATATTCACCGTAAGTTCTTCGTAAATGACTTCTTATTTTGGCTAGGACGATTTCATAGTGGAAAGGTTTCGTGATGAAATCATCCCCACCATTTTCAAGCGCAAACACTTGGTCCATGTCACCAGAACGTGCTGAGATAAAAATAATCGGGCACGTCGTCTTCATGCGGAACTGACGACACCAATAGTAWCCATCATAAGAAGGTAAATTAATGTCAAGCAAAATGAGGTGCGGATCGAACGCTTCGAATTCTTCTAAAATCAGTTCAAAGTCTTGAACCGTTTGCACTTCATAATGATATTTACGTAACGTATCGGCAAGCAGCGAGGCGATTTTCCGATCATCTTCAACGATATAAATGCGATGTGTCGACATCTTGACCTCCCCCTTAATATCTTTTTCTTAATTGTACTTAAGAACGGCTCGAAGTGCTACTCTATGTAGATTATTCCGATGAAAGGAGAGAATGGAACAATGGCGTAATTCCAGGTAGACAGTTTGGTGTTCCAGGTAGACAGAATCGCCTTCTAGGTAGATAGTTTTGCCGACCAGGTTGACAGATTAGCCTTCCAGGTTGCACAAAATAGATTTGGACGACCATCCTGCTACCTCTTGTCCATAAAAAAAGCCTGACCGAAGTCAGGCTTTCGTAATGAAAATTAATAAATCAACTGAAGGAATTCTTCTTTTGTAATTCCGCCGAGGTACGTTGAGATTTCCATATCACCTAGCGCGTCAGAAATCGCCGCTTTATCGTAAGTCACACCGATGATTCGCTTCTCGATATCTGCAACATCGCCTACTCCGAAGAAATCACCATAAATATTAGCATCTTCAATGACTCCGTTTTTCACTTGCAATCTCACATCAATTCCACCAGTTGGGAATCTTTCTGAATGTGACATATTGAATGCYGGAGACTTGCCATAATTCCATTCCCAATTTCCATAACGTTTTTTTGATAGGGCTTTGATATTTGCCCAGTCCTCTTCAGTCAATTCAATTGTTTTAACATCTTCTCCACCAAAAATTGAGTGGAGCAATTTCACACGAAACTCTTCAATTGTAATTTGCTTGTCCAAAAACTCGGTAATATTTGCCACTCGACTGCGAATTGATTTAATTCCTTTTGATTCAATTTTGTCCTTGCGTACTTTTAATGCAGAAACCACTGCATCAATTTCAGTATTGAACATTAATGTACCATGACTGAACATACGGCCTTTTGTTGTGAATTGGGCATTTCCAGAAATTTTTCTACCTTCGGCTAAGATATCATTGCGTCCTGACAGTTCTGCATCAACTCCCATCTCTTTCAGCGCATCCACAATTGGTTGCGTAAATTTCTTGAAGTTTCTGAAGCTGTCCCCATCGTCTTTCGTGATGAAACTGAAGTTTAAATTACCCAAATCATGATAAACAGCTCCGCCACCAGATAGTCTGCGTACTACGTGAATACCGTTAATATCTACGTAATCTGWATCGATTTCTTCAATGGTGTTCTGGTTCTTGCCGATAATAATAGCTGGTTCATTGATATAGAACAGAAAGAAAGAATCCTTTTCTATGTCCATTGTTTTTAGTGCATATTCTTCAATCGCCAAATTTATGCGAGGATCTGTAATTCCTTTGTTATCAATAAAATACATGAGGGTATCGCTCCTTTTAGATGTTATTCATATTATATAGGAATATTAGGCGTTTGTGTTGACATTCGTTTAACTGTTATAATACAATACCATATACGATAACAGTACTAGTACAGAAAAAGGAGGTCACCGACATGATTGAGAATGTAGTAGAGTTTTTCAAGAACCTTCCCCCTAAGCAATGTGCCCAATGTGGAGAAAAAATCGAAGAACAGCATGAATGCTACGGTAATACATGCGATAAATGTAATACTATTTAACCTAAAAAAACAGCCGTTCAGGATTTACCTCCTGAACGGCCGTTTTTTTATGCTTCCTGTACTTTTGAATAGCGTCGCTTGAACAAAATGACGAAATAAGTCATCGTGCATGCAGCTGCTGCTATAAAGAATGCCAGCAATATTCCGATATTCCACTGAATAAAGTCAATATCCGTTGAGGAAATCGCAGCTTTGAATCCTTGTACGGAATAGGTCATCGGCAACCATTGGTTAAATATTTGCAATGGTTGCGGAATCATTTCGAGCGGGAACGTTCCTGCACTTGTCACCAGTTGCAAAATAAGAATGATTATGGCGACAAATCTACCACTGTCACCAAGAACTGAGACGAGCAATTGCACGATGGCTAAAAAGGTGAAACTTGTTATGATGGCAATCGCAATAAACCATCCAAGATTTTCTGGATCTAATCCTAATCCAAAAATTAGGATTGCTACCGCAATCAGTGCTTGCACAACGCCAACGATACCGAGAACGGTCATTTTACTCGTTGCCCATGCAAAACCACTTGTCGGTGGGATAGCTGTTTGTACCAGAGGGAAAACGATCGAAATTAGCAATGCTCCCACAAACAATCCAAGTGACAAGAAATATGGCGCAAATCCTGTTCCATAGTTTGGCACGTGATTGACAGCTGATTTTGTTACGCCAACAGGAGAAGAAGCCATGTCAATCGTATCTTCGTTAGCATTTACTGCGCTTGCTACAGTAGAAGCATCTGCAAGTTTTTCTTGTAAAGAAGACGTACCTTCAGCTAGTTTCGCTGTCCCATCAACAAGCTGAGTGGATCCAGCAGCAAGTTCTCCAGATTTTGATGCAATTTGTGATGTACCTGAAGTTAACTCGTTCGAACCTTGAACAAGTTGTTGCAACCCGTTTGAAAGTTCATTACTGCCCGTAGAGGCACTTGCCAACCCGTTTTTCAAATCTCCCAACTTAGTCGAAAGGGTGTCACTTCCAGTTGCTAAAGATGCAGCCCCTGTATTTAATGCTTCGGAAGATTGAGTTAAGGTAGACAATCCATTCGCAAGCTCCTGATGACCTGTAGCTAATTTCTCTGCACCAGATGATGCTTGACTCATGCCGCCGCTTAGCTGTTCTGTTCCGACTTGTAACTCACCTAAACCTTGAGAAACTTGTGAACTTCCTTGTTGTAGTTGCTCAAGTGCCCCTTTCAAAGCGGTTTGTTGCTCTTTTGGAAGGGATGCGAGAATCGGAGCCATTTGTTCAGATAAAGTCTCTAAACCAGCTGTTACTTGAGTAGACCCCCCTGCCAATTTTCCAACAGATTGATTCGTCATGGAGGCACCTTGTTGCAGTTGGCTTAGCGCTTCATTGAGTTGCTGTTCTTTTTCATTTGCCGCCGCTAATCCATTTGATACTTTTGCGACACCTTGCGTATAAGACGCAACTCC
The DNA here is from genome assembly GCF_056401595.1 of Paenisporosarcina sp. P4_E4_2. Classification (NCBI taxonomy): domain Bacteria; kingdom Bacillati; phylum Bacillota; class Bacilli; order Caryophanales; family Caryophanaceae; genus Paenisporosarcina; species Paenisporosarcina sp. P4_E4_2. The sequence goes on from NZ_JBFUJC010000008.1 coordinate 10,240, forward strand.
ATCTTGCAGTTGGCCTGCTCCATCTGCTGCTTTACCAGCACCTTGTTGTAACTGACCCGCTCCTGCTGTAAGTTTCCCAAGTCCTTCATTTAATTCTGTTGCTCCATTTGATGCTTTTACGGCTCCTGAAGCAAGTGCAGTTGACCCATCAGCCAATTGTACCGATCCGCTTGCCAATTGTTCCAAGTAACCTTTCAAATCCGTCGCTCCAGAAGAAAGACTATCTGCTCCAGCCGTTAATTTCTCAGCTCCGTCTGCAGCCTCCCCATACCCATTGCCCATTTTAGAAATGGAAGCGAAAAGATTTTCAGAGTAACTAGCGACGACTGGTTTATTTACTTCTGCACGAATTTGTTCAATTGCTGACTCACCAATTTGTGCGGATAAGAAATTAAACCCTTCGTTCGGTTTGTATTCAATCATCAATTTTTCAGGTTTCTCATCTAAAAGTGTCGTTGCATGTTGAGAAAAATTCGAAGGAATCTCAATTACCATATAATAGTCTTGATTTTTCAGAGCTTCTTCTCCCTGTTTTTTTGACACTTCCACAAAATGGAACTCTTGACTATCTACCAGGTTCTTCGTGAGATCCTTCCCGACTGTTATGCGTTCCCCATCCAATTCAGCTCCCGCATCCTCATTAACTATTGCTACTGGCAGTTCATTTAACTGTTCATAGGGATCCCAAAACGCCCATAAGAACATCCCCGCATACAATACCGGAATGAATAAAACCGCTAGGATCGGAACAAGTAATTTACGGTTCTTAACAATGTTTAGAAATTCTTGTTTTATCATCTAATTTCCTCCTAATACTTATTGACCAAATTTCTCAATCGGTCATTTTGTTTCAAAAAAAGAGTCTCACTTAATGAGACTTCGGAATATAGTGTCACGAAATACATCCACTATTTTTTCTTCCGGCAACGCTTGCTCATGAGTCTTTTGCCAATCAACAGCAAAGGCCATATAGGCTTTAAAAATTAAATAGGCGACTAGTTCAACATCAACTACTCTTATTTCATTCTTGGCAATCGCCCGCTCGATATGCTCTGCAATATAGCGTACAATTTCTTGTTCAACCTTTACAAGAACAGCCTGAACGACTGGCGTTTTCATATCTTTTTCTTCAGCAATCAACTTTGCAAGTAAAGCGTGTCGCTCCCGGAATTCCAGCATTTTCATTAATACGAGATGGGCATTTTTCTGGAAAGAGCACTGATCCGAAATGATGGCATCTTTTTCTGCCTTCATTTCATTAATCATCGTAAAGGCAATTTCATGAAACAATTCTTCTTTATTTGCAAAAAATGTATAAATCGTCCCTTTTCCTACATTTGCAACCTTCGCCACTTGATCCATGGTGGTCGCTTTATAACCAAATAAAGAAAATGATTTAGTTGCTGCTTCTAAAATTTCATGTCTGCGATCCAATTCTTTCACCTCACCTCATAAAATTGACTAAAAAACCATATTGGTCATCTAGTCATAATCATAATAGATTCTTATGTTTTTTACAATAGGCAATTCATTACTGTCATTATTTGTTCATAAATCATTAATCCTTCTTAATATATAGTATGAACTGATAATGGCTAAAATGGTTGCAATAATGGAGCGAATGAATAGACTCATAATGCCATCAGCACCAAAAGGATGGAAAATCATAATCTTCAACAGAAAATCAAAACACCAGATTAAAATGATGAAAATCATAAATTTCATAATAAGATACATAGTTTTCCCACCTACTATTACAATTTCTGATAGATTTACTAAACACTATAATACAATTTAAAGAGCTTTTTTAAAAAAGCCCTTACTTTCAACAATTGAAAAAACACAAAACAGATTAGAGCCAACTATTATAATCAACTTTTATCTGGATTAACTTCCTATGATTCTAATCCTAACCGGAACTCGTGACGACAAAGGTTGAACAAATAAAGGGAAAAATTCTCAAATCATTACCCAAATTCACTCAATTCCTCACAATCCATTGCTTAAATTCCATCCCAATAAAAATACATTTGTGTTCTGTAAACTTAAACTTATCTTCTATTAGTTACCTACGATAAGTGAAGGTCTATATGTAAAAATTCGAATGCCTAAACTCATAGTCACCTACTACATACAATGTAAAAAACAAAAGGATGTTTGTGAATTGAAAGTTCTTGTCACGGGAAAAGCCGGATTTATTAGTTCCCATTTATTTGACGCGTTCATTTTGTCAGGAGTAAGTAGGGCGAAAAAATCTTCCATCAATGAGCTTTTAAAGTTACTGGCAGATATTAATGGTATTAATATGCAACCACTCCATACTGCTTCTCCGGATGTAGATATCAAACATAGTTGTCTTTTTAATAAAAACGCACATCAAGGGCTATATTGGGATCCTCTCGTTAAAATCCAAAAGGGAATGAATGATACCTATGCTTTTATCAATCTAATTGACTGTACATTTCTAGGTCCTTTCAATTTTCATTCCGATAGGAGTGGAGGATTTGACGCAAAATAACGAGTCATCAAGCCAGTTCCCGCTAAATGCTATACCATTGGGGAAACCGAGGATTTTAATTACAGGAGCAAATGGATTTACGGGGAAACACGCATGCCAATACTTTATGAATGAGAACTATCATGTGATTGCAGTAACGAGAATGGCAACCAATCAAATTTCAAATCGCTTAATAACCTATGAAAAATGTGAACTTACAGATAAACAGGCAGTTAAAATGCTAATCAAAAAAACAAAACCCGATTTTCTTCTTCATTTGGCAGGTCAGAACCATGTTGAAGCATCCTGGAGTGATCCACTTGGCTCTCTCGAGGCAAATGTTTTCTCTACTGCATATTTATTGGAAGCCCTGCGAAATGAAGAATCTGATTGTAGAATTGTAGTTGTTGGATCCTCGCTGGAATTCAATCCTGCCGACTTCTCCGCTCCTCACCATCCCTATGCTTTATCAAAAACTCTTCAAACATTGATTGCACAGTCCTGGGAAATGCTTTATGGAATGAATGTTATTATCGCAAAGCCTTCTAATCTTATCGGTCCGGGCATTTCTTACGGGCAATGCTCAATCCTTGCAAAAAAAGTAGTTGAAATGGAATTCACTAATGCCGAAAAAATACTTAAAGTAATTAACTTACATGCGAGACTCGATTTTTTGGATGTTAGAGATGCTATTTTGGCGTACGATACATTATTTCAAAAAGGTATTCCTGGCAAAATGTATGCTATATCGTCTGGAAAATACAAGTACTTAAAAGACCTGATAAATGCTCTCCGTCTTTATTCTTCTGTTGAATTTGAGATTCAAACATTGGGCAATTACCTTGAAGTAGTTAAACCTCTTAGACCTAATTCAATCAATAAACTTGGATGGCAACCTAGCATATCATTTGAGGAGTCAATACAGGACATTCTATCGTATTATCGCGATGTTTCACTTGGTTTTTCATAACTTTTTTGTGAATATAGCAGGTACTATTATCCTTGTACTCTCTGCTTAATCAAAAGGCTCCGTTTACTTTTACTATTGATTATTTATAGAGGAAATCCGCACCCTTTCGTGAACTACGTAGAAAAGATTTAGGCCAAAGGTTATTTGGTCATGACCATTCCTCCGAAGCTATCGCAGCGAAAATTGGTATTTTATACCACTCTAATCTTTTATAATAACTCTACAATAAACGTAAACAAAAGGACAACTCCGAGGAGTTGCCCTTTCACATTCATTTATTTAACAAACAAGTCATCCAAAACTTCACTGACAGCGGCTTTCCCTTGATCGACACAATCAGGCAGTCCAAGTCCTTCATAAGAACTTCCTGCTAGCTTAATCATTGGAAAACGCTCTTGAATCTCTCTTTTCGCTTTAGCCACGCGCTCTTTATGCCCTACCACATATTGGGGAGAAGCATTTCTCCATCGAGTGACGACAGAAAATAGAGGTTCTTGATCAATGTTAATCGTTTTGCGTAAGTCCGAGAGAACGATTTTTTCAAGTTCGCTGTCTGATAATTCAACCGCAGACTCATCGCCTGCCCGACCAACAAATCCTCGAAGCAATACATGCCCGTCTGGTGTTGTTGTTGGCCACTTACGATGTGTCCACGTACAGGCAGTGATGGAGTAATCACTGTTTCGAGACACTAAGAAGCCAGTGCCTTCTTTATCTTGTTTGACTGCTTCTTCTTTAAAAGCCAGTGCAACAGTCGCCACTGAAGTAGCAGGCATTTCCTCGAAATCAGCCATCAATCCGTGCTCTTCAAATAATGGCAGAGCGGCGAGATGTGGTGTTGCAAAAATCAATTGATCGAGAAGCATTTCTGAATCGTTGTTTAGGAACAAATTCACTTGTTCCCCAACTCGTTCGAAACGTTCCACACGAACACCCTTCATAACTGAACCTGGTTCAAGCTGTGCTTCAATTGCTTCCACAACAGTTTCCAATCCATTTTTGAATGTACGGAAAATACCTTCTTTTGACTTAACAAGCGGCTGTTTTGGTGTCGTTTTTTTCGAACCGATTATCAAACTTCGATGTTCCTGTTCCAGTTTATAAAACTGGGGAAACGTAGCCTGAAGGCTCATTTTATCAATGTCTCCTGAGTAGATGCCTGATAATAAAGGTTCAATTAAATTTTCAACCACTTCACCGCCGAAACGTCTACGTAAGAATTGTCCAACCGACTGATCTCCGTTAACAGAGGACTTAGGTAAAATAAAATCTCCAGCCGCGCGAAATTTCCCACTCCATGAGAACAATCCTGAGGTGACGAAAGGCGATATTTGTGTAGGGATGCCCATGACAGACCCTCCAGGAATTGGGTGCAGCCCGTCATTGACCAGAATATATGCCTGTCCAGTTGCATTGCTGACAAGTTGGTCACTGATGCCAAGATCCTCGGCTAAAATGCCAAAGCTTTTTTTACGTGCCAAAAACGAGTCAGGTCCCCGTTCAATGACAAATCCATCTTTACGGACTGTTTGGATTTTCCCTCCGAGTCGATGGGAAGCTTCTATCAAAACTACTTCAAGAGGATACCCTTTTTCTTTCGCTTCTTTCTGCAAGTAATATGCAGCTGCCAATCCAGTAATTCCCCCACCAACTATCGCTACTTTTCGTTTTCCTTGAGACACAGTCATCATCACTTTCGATTTCAGTTTCCTTATTTTTTATCTAAATGTTTCAATACAACATCGGACATAGCATCAATAAATAATGGTTGTGTGTTAGGCATTTCAGGTCGGTAGTAATTGGCACCGATTTCATCAGTCACCACTTTACACTCATAATCATTGTCGAATAACACTTCTAAATGATCTGCGACAAACCCTACTGGCGTATAGACAAATGTAGAATAGCCTTTTTGTTCGTGCAATTCATGAGTAAGGTCTTGAACGTCTGGTCCAATCCAAGGTTCTGGCGTTTGACCAGCACTTTGCCAACCGACTTCGTAGTTTTCAATAGCAGCTGATTGCGCGATTAAGTTGGCCGTTTCTTTTAATTGATCTGGATATGGATCGCCATTTGCGATAATTTTTTCAGGTAATGAGTGTGCAGAAACGATTAAACAAGCTTTTTCACGTTGTTCTGCCGACATCGAATTGAAAGTTTCGGAAACCTTTTCAGACCAATACTGAATGAATTTTGGTTCATCGTACCAACTCTCTACTGAAGTGATCTGTAGACTACCTAATTTTTCAGCAGTTTCTTGTACACGTCCGTTATACGACTTAATCGAGAATGTTGAGAAATGAGGTGCAAGTACAATGGAAACCGCTTCTGTGATTCCATCTTTATGCATTTGCTCCACGGCATCTTCAACAAACGGTTCAATATGTTTTAACCCAATGTATAATTTGAATTCAATTTCGTCTTGAACGGCATTCAAACGGTCACGAAGTGCAGTCGCTTGGTCGTCTGTAATTTTTGCCAAAGGAGAAATTCCACCGATTGCACGATAGCGGTCTCTTAAATCGATAAGAGCTTCTGGACTTGGCGGACGACCATGACGAATATGTGTATAATAACGCTCTAAATCTTCTTCTTTATAGGGCGTACCGTAAGCCATCACAAGCAGTCCCATTGTTTTTTTAGTCAACTTGATCACCTCGTTCATTAATTTACAATCTTCATTTTGCTAGGTTCAATTTCATTGCGCGAACTTGTAAGCCTTATGAATGTGCTTTGATTTGTGCACGGCTGTATTCATGGACAAATGACGTCAATCGTTTTAATGTATCTGGATTTACTTCAGGGAATACGCCATGTCCTAAATTGAAAATGTGTGAAGGATGAGCAATTCCTTGATCGATGATTTCTTTAGCACGTTCTTCAATGACAGACCAATCTGCCAACAAAAGAGATGGGTCCAAGTTTCCTTGAAGCGTTTTTGTTAAGCCCATTGCTCGAGCTTCTTTGATTGATAAGCGCCAGTCTAGACCTACTACGTCCACTGGCAGATCATGCCACTCTTTTGCTAAATGACTTGCACCAACACCAAATGTCGTTACAGGTACACCTTGTTCTTTAATAGCAGTAAAAATTCGTGTCATTATCGGTTTGATGAAAATACGGTAATCTTCAATATTCAATGCGCCAACCCATGAATCAAAAATTTGAATGGCTTTAGCACCAGCATCGATTTGTGCTTTAGTATAAATGATAATCATATCAGCAAGCTTGTCCATTAATGCAAACCACGCTTGAGGCTCAGAGACCATGAATGCTTTCGTTTTGTTGTAATTTTTAGAAGGACCGCCTTCAATCATGTAACTTGCAAGTGTGAACGGAGCTCCAGAGAAACCGATTAACGGAACATCCAGTTGTTCTTCAGTCAAAATTTTGATGGTTTCAAGAACAAATGGGATGTGATCTTGAGGCGAAAGTTCACCAAGTTTTTCTACATCTTGCACTGTGCGAATCGGATTAGAAATAACAGGACCCACGCCTGATTTGATTTTCACATCAACGCCGATTCCTGGAAGTGGTGTCACGATATCTTTATATAAAATCGCGGCATCCACATTGTAATTTTCAACCGGTAAGCGTGTGACGTATGCACAAAGTTCTGGTTGATGCGTGATTTCTTCTAAAGAATATTTTTCTTTAATTTTGCGATATTCCGGTTGTGAACGTCCTGCTTGACGCATATACCATACAGGTGTGTAATCTACTTTCTCGCCTCTCGCTGCGCGTAAAAAAGTGTCGTTAATCTGTCTCATGAATTTCCTTCCTGCCTTTCAACATTACATATTTGGGGTCGTCCTTGTTATATTCGTTCTAAATATAGACGTTCTCTACACTATTGTATAGATTTCAAGTGCAATTGTCATAGAATTGTCTTGATTCAACGACACTCTTTTGACAAAGTGTTGTTTTGAGCACTTTTAACTGGGGAAGATTATAATGTACATATAGAATGGAGGGATTTTGAGTGAATATTTATTTGACGTCAGGTACACCTGAATTCATGAATTCTTTAAAGGAAAAACATGCGGGAGAAAAGATGGTCGTCCTACACGGACAAGGAAATGCAGTGCTACTTCATGAAACAAGTGGCAAAACAGTTTTTCAAACACCGCGTAAGTATGAAGTCATCGACTCTTCAGGTGAATTAAGTGACCAGGGCTACTTCGTTTTCAACAATATCCCAGTAACGGAAGAAGGTCGCCCGATTTTTGAACACCGATTCACAAATCGTCCGCGTGCTATTGAAAATGAGCCAGGATTTATTGCAATCCGCGTATTGCGTCCAGTCGGTTCGGACACATACATCATTTTGACGGAATGGACTGGTGCAGGCTCATTCGAAGCTTGGCAGAATTCACAAGCTTATAACAAGGCACATGAAAAACGCGGTACCGATGAAGGCATCGACAAACGTCCAAATATCTTCTCAAGTGCTTCTTATGTTACAACTTATAAAACTGCAAAAAAGACAGACGAAGCTTAATAATATTGAAAAGCGCCTATTCCCAAGGGAACGGCGCTTTTTTGATGGCTATGGATTTCTTAATAATAATTTCGTGAAATTTTTATCGCTCAAATTAGAGGATTTATCAATCAAACTAGAAATTTATCGCTCAAACTCGGTCCACAAGCAAGTTAACTTTCTTGAGAAATCGTTTAAAACCCTACATGTTAGCCATTAAACGTTTGGCAATTTGTTGATATTCATCCGGCCCAATTCCTGGCGCGAATTCTTCAGGTAAATCGTCAAGATCCGGAATTGGTCCACCTTTAGGAATGCCATCTTGTACAACAAGTGGCTGACCATTACTCGGATTATCGCCTTTCCAGATAGAGCGGATATCTTTATACTGCCCTTCATCATTCCATGTAAAGAGAACATTTCCTAACCCACGATCTTCAAATTTTACCGCATGATCAAATGACCGATTATCCAGATTCGGTATTGGAAGCATTCTTGTTAAATCAACACCAGTGGCCATTTCAATTGCTTTCGCATACGCAAGTACGTGTGTACCGCCTCGTACTAATAGATATCCAATCATTTCTCTCGCTGTTTCGTGACTCGTCATTTCATAAACGCGCATTTTATGGGTTCTTGCTCCACATTCCAAGAAGAAATTATGCAAYAGATCCAGCACCAAGTTTCCGCTAGAAAACACATGGTCACCGCGCCATGGATTACCCATGGAATCCCCTGCCATCGAAGTTTGGGCGGTTGCTATGAGCGCGTACGTATTTCGTAAATCTTTACCATTCTGCAATGGTGTCAAATCAGGATCACCTGCAAAGGAAATACCTTTGTTCAAGATATTGATGGTATTGGATACCAGCTCAACATGTCCAAATTCTTCAGCGGTAATACTTGCGACTAAGTCATAAAATGGTTTAAATTTCGTTTTTTGACGAAAATTGAATGACTGATACATATAGTTATTCAAAGTCGACATTTCTCCGAATTTACCACCCAAAAGTTCTTGAACGGCTGCGGCAGCGTTTGCATCGCCATATTCGGGTACAGGCAACTCGATTGCCAGCCTATTTACGCGTTTAAACATGGAATCTCCTTCTCTCAAATTTGATAATTAAACGAATTCGACTCTTCCCGTTTATGTTTATGACTCCCAGTAAGTGAATATGTTCAATTATTATTTATGAGAAGCTGGAGACACCCAAATAATTTGTTGGATACGAACGTAAAATGGTGTTCCATTTTTTTCTACTACGATATGATCGGGCACAACCTCTTTAAGTACACCTGTGACCACACTGTTATTTGATAATTGAACAACAATTTTTCCTCCTACAGCTGATGTTAACGTCTGGTACACAAAAGGATCAAAATTGCTGACAAATTCTACGGACTGTTGTTGATCATCCATTCACGCCACACTCCTTTCAATCAATACCCATATTGTATGGATGGGGTGTGGCAAAGGTGATATGAAATTTCCAATCCTCGAAATTTGAAATGTCCATTGTAACAGGTTTATTCTGACTTCATTTCCCTCATTCGTAATTCTGCCAGATGCTTTAGCTCATTCGAACGGGATTCAATAAATCCTTGCATGTACTTTTCCAAAAACAGTTTATCTGCCACGCGCCCAATGATGCCGAATGGTGCATGATAGACAAATGTATCTTTCATCATTGTTCCGTAATGGATTTCCGTAAATTCGTGCGTATGTGTAAATGATTGAAAAGCTCCTTTAACTTGAACATCTATAAAAAAATTGGGTCTAACCATCTCTATAATTTTGGCAGTTAACCTCTGTTTCACTCCAAAATGAGTGGCTTCCCAAGTGACACAATCACCTTTTTCCAATAATCCTGTTATTATGCCATCAACTGCCCTTTCATTTGTTTGAGAGGTAGTTTGCATATGCGCTTCAACGCTTCTGGCAAGATTGAAACACACTTCAATCGGTGCTTTTATGTAAGTAATGTGTATGATAACAGGCATCATTCGACACTCCTCAATGTGAAAGTCAGTTTATTCTTTCCCGTGCAAGATCCCATTACGATTGGCATAAACAGCCGCTTGAGTGCGGTCGGCACATTCAAGCTTCCCTAAAATATTGCTCACGTGAGTCTTCACCGTTTTGATGCCAATGAATAACTTTTCCCCAATTTCCTGGTTACTAAGCCCGTCCCCTAGGCACTTTAATACATCCAATTCCCGCTCCGTTAAATCATCGTGAAGAAACCGCTCTTTAGGACGCAGCTTTTTCATCATCAAGTCAGTCACTTTAGGGGCAATCGTCGCCTGCCCTTTAATGGCATCATGAATCGCCTCAGAAATTTTATGGGCCGGCAATGTTTTCAATAAATAGCTGAAAGCCCCTGCTTCTAGCGCTGGAAATACTTGTTCTTCATCATAATAGCTCGTTAATATCATGATTTTACATGTTGGATGAAAAGTCAGGATTTCTTTTGTGGCTTCGATTCCATTGCCATCTTCCATTAACAAGTCCATCAGCATCACATCGGGCAGATGTTTTTTAGCTAAGGCGATTCCTTCTTTACCACTTCTCGCTTCTCCAACAACTTCGATTCCAGGTTCTGTCATAAAATAAGATACCAATCCCAGTCGGACCATTTCATGATCATCCGTTATGCCAATTCGAATCGGTTTCATCACGCATACCTCCTTTTAAAGGTTGGCAAGGAATCTGGAAAAGCCACTCCGTTCCTTCCCCTTCTTTTGAGTGCAAACGGGCAGTTCCGCCTATTTCTTCACAGCGTTCTCGTATCGTCATCAATCCATATGATGTTTGCTTCTTCTTTGCCGAATCAAACCCYCTGCCGTCGTCTCTGATGGTCAATACAAATTGTGAACTACTGAGCTCAGCTAAAATTTTCACATATGTAGCTTCTGCATGACGAAGACAATTGGCAAGCACTTCCTGCACAATTCTGTACACATGCTCTTCACTTCCTTGAGACAAGCAGGACTCTTCTGGGAATTGAAGGTCGAATGTAACATCAGTCCTCGTCTCCAACTCTTCGAGTAACTCTGAAAGTGCCACAAAGAGGGTTTTATTTTGTAAATCCATTGGTCTTAAATGAAGCAATAGAGCTCGCATTTCATTGAGGGTTTTAACGGATAGAACAGATATTTGCTGAATAATGGATACAGCTCTTTCAGGATTTTGTAGAACTGTTCTCTCTGCAGAAGAGGACAGCATCGATAAGGCAAACAATTGCTGACTGACAGCATCATGCAATTCACGTGCAATTTTTTGACGTTCTTCCGTCATTGCAGCTTGTTCAGCTTGTTTGATCATCATGACATTCTGATCCACTAGACGTTGTAAAGTTCTTAATTGGACATTCATTTGTTCTGCCAACTCATTAAAACCTTCTTCAAGCAACCCAAGCTCGTCATTTCCTTGAACTGGAAGGCGGGTACGGTATTTGCCGTTTTGCAACATGCCAAAACCGGCCAGTAGATCGCGGTGGCGACTTGATAAATGATTGTCCCTTCGATATCCCCGGATCATTTCGTACGTAGCGATTACTATAAAAACGATGATGGGCACTACAATAGAACCTTTTATAGTAATAAATGTGTACGGAATGAAATAAACATATAGTTGAAGAATAGCGAATAGGAAAATGGAGACATCACGTGCAAGCCGCCAGCCTTGTTTAATGGATTCAACATGAAATGACTTCATTCCTACTCTTCCTTCCTAGACACCATGAATTTTAACATCGACAACATTGTACTTAATGAATATTCGCAGACGTTTTTCTGAAGTTTCAAAGTTTGGTGTTTCATAAACGAGGTCTGCACCAAGTCCTTTATCCAGTTGGTCGAATAATTCAACTTCACCTACATTCGCTTTAATCGTAATATGAGYACCGATATGTTCAGGGATTAACATATGGATGTCTCCTACAAAACCAGTTAATTGAATCGGAGTCTCGCCAGGCGGAATAATTGCCTTTGAAAAGTCAAAAAAATATTCAGCCACATTTTTTGTTAATTGTAGAGGCCCTAATTCCCAATCAGGACTGTGAAAAGACTTCTTTTCACTATTTTTTGATGTATTAATTGTAATGATTTTCTTCTTTTTCTCTTGTAAAGGCCGTTTGAATAGTTGATGTACACCGAAAGCAACAAATAAAATCGGCCATAATTTCAAGCAGTCTCTATATGCAAATTCAAAATAATCCAGAATTCCCAATGTAATGAGAATTCCGTACAAAACGGCAAACATTCCCCAAACTAAGGAAATACCTTGGCGATCTTTTTTGATATAACTATCCAGAGTAATCAATCCAAGCACAATAAGGATTCCCGGAATAATAAAAGTTTTCCAGGGGGTCTCTCGTAAGTTAAATACACCTAAATTCAAACTAAGTAAAATCGCACCCATCCCAATAAAAAAAAACGTGGACAATAATGGCCTTTTCATGTTTTTACCACCAATCTAAAATTTCTTATACCCTTTATTCTAACTAAATCGTATGCGAATACTTCTCTCGCTAGTGGGATGTGTTCTCCGCCTTAAGACGGAATTTGCTTTGTTTGGTGAATTTATTAAACTTCAATTGTTCTGATGTTCCCTCAATGATATAATAACAAACATTCAAACTATTTCGACAGTCGAAAGGAGATTTTTTTGTGAAGAATCAATTATTTGAAAAACTAGATGCGGCATTTGAGGAAATGCTAGTCATCCGCAGATATTTACATATGCATCCTGAAGTTTCATTTCAAGAGACAAATACAGCAAAATACATTCAAGATTACTATGCAGATTTAGGTATTGAGTTCACAGCAAATGTTGGCGGAAATGGTGTAGTTGCACGAGTCAAAGGTGCTTTGCCAGGTAAAACTGTTGCCCTGCGTGCGGACTTCGATGCATTGCCAATTCAGGACGAGAAAGATGTATCGTATAAATCGACGGTTCCTGGCGTTATGCATGCTTGCGGTCACGATGGTCATACCGCTACTTTATTAGTTCTTGGAAAAACATTGCATCAAATGCGCGAACAACTTACCGGAGAATACGTACTCATTCATCAACATGCAGAAGAGTATGCGCCTGGTGGAGCGAAGCCAATGATTGAGGCAGGCTGTTTAGAGGGTGTCGATGCCATTTTTGGTACACATTTGTGGTCACTGACTCCTGCAGGAACGATTGAATACAGAGTCGGACCGGTCATGGCCGCAGCTGACCGATTCGAAATTACAATTCAAGGTCGCGGAGGACACGGAGCCAGCCCCCACCAAACAAAAGATTCAGTCGTAATCGGTGCTCAACTAGTTACTAACCTGCAACAAATCGTCTCTCGTCGAGTGAGTCCAGTGGAATCGGCCGTATTATCTGTGGGTTCTTTTGTAGCCGAGAATGCATTCAATGTCATTGCGGATTCAGCGAAGTTAATTGGAACAGTCCGTACATTCAATCCTGAAGTCCGTGATCTTATTGAAAAAGAAATGGAACGTGTCATTCAAGGAACATGCCATTCGAATGATTGCACATACGAATTTTTATATGAGCGTGGTTACAATGCCGTCGTTAACCATGTTGCTGAAACTCAATTTTTGAAAGAACTGGCTGAACATGTGCCTGGTGTCAGTGAAGTGCGTGAAACGGAACAACATATGGGCGGTGAAGATTTTGGTTACTATTTGGAAAAAGTACCAGGTACATTCTTCTTTACCGGGGCGCAACCACAAGGAGAAATGTTCCCACATCATCATCCCAAATTTGATTTTGATGAAAGTGCCATGTTGATTGCGGCAAAAACATTAGGTGCAGCAGTCGTAGATTATCAAAACGTAAAATAAATGAGAATTCGACATCAGTATGATGGTGTCGGGTTCTTTTTTTAATGGCTCTGTTAACTTTCACGGTTGATTTAATAAAAAAGAAGGAGTCTGTGCCCTTTCTGCGGATGAAAACAGGTAAGCCTCCTCATCAAGCTACTTCTTATAAGAAGTAGCTTTTATTAATTTTCGGTTCGTGCTTTCATGCCAAACTTCGAATAATTAAAAGGATTAGGCATATGATTTTAAAACCATGTCTAATTGGAGGTTGCGATGAGAAGGTCAAAAAAAGGAGTAATGTTGCTAGGTTTCTTATTTATCAGTCTGGTAGTCGTGATTATAATTCTATCGTCTTTGACTAGCGAATCGGATCAGGACCTTTATTTGCGAGATGTGAAAGAAGTTGAAGCCRTCACCAGTAAATTGACCGAGACGAACTTTCAGCAACAACTTATTACATCATTAAAAAATGAAGGATATAAACCTACTGGAAGCATTGCGTACACGATTTTCAGTATGGATAAAAAGGAATTAACGATCATTTTGCATGGAATCGATACGAGTCAAAGAAAAGCGGAAAACTACATACAGGATCTTACCAACAAACTTTCCACTTCGATGGGTCTTGGAACTTTTGAGGTAACGGTTATAGAGGATAAAGATTAGACATGTTTTAGAAAGGATGAACGAATGGATTTACCTGTTACGATAGCTCACAAAGTTCTTCAAAAACAAACACCTAAAGTTAACGTATACTATCCTTTTGTAATTGGTCTCGCCAATCGACAAGCGGAAATGAAAATCAATTCCGTCATTGTTTCAACAATGAATAACACGATGGTCGAACTTGGATTTCATGAGTCATTTCTACAGGAAATGATCGGACAATTTGAAATCAAGACAAACGAACGAAATATATTAAGTCTGACATTAACCGTTTATGGGTTTACCGGTGGCGCTCACGGCAATACCATAGTCAAAGCACTGTCGTTTGATGTAACTACAGGAAGACAGTATGAATTAAAAGATTTATTTAAACCAGATAGTGATTACGTCACAGTTTTATCGAAAATCATTGGACAGAAAATCAAAGATTGGGATATTCAATTGCTTGAACCATTCACAAAAATCAGGCCAGATCAAGATTTCTACTTTGCTGACCATTCACTGGTCATTTACTTCCAGCAATACGAAATCACCGCTTACGTCTGGGGCTTCCCATACTTCCCTATTCCGATTCTCGACATTCAAAATATCATTCAGCCAGATGGTCCACTCGAAAAATTACTGCCCTTCTGAAAAAAGTAATTTCTATTACCAATTGTATTAGAAAAAGGTCTCATCCCCCCCATGTAATGGGCTATGAGACCTTTTTAAATTCCCTATTTACTCATCCTTAAAGTAATCTCACTAACTACAACGACAATTAGAGGCAAAGCATATAAAATTCCTTGCTCTACGCCAGTAAGAAGCACAGCAATCAGTACGATTATTGCTTGCAAAACTTGTACAACTCTTACTAATTTCAACACCGCTTTCTTCCGTGCACTTTCAACCAAGGGATAAAGCATATCCATTCTGAATTCACTAGATGACGATAGGGCTTGTTTGATTTGAATAGCAGAAGCAAATGCCAAAGCTCCTACAAAAATCATTACAACAACAGGAATGCCAATAAATGCCGCACCTATAGCCGAAAGTGCAGTTAAGCGAAGCCATAAGTAGAAAGTATCATCTGTACGAACAAAAGTACGAAACACTAAGTAATTTTGTGCGTTTCCCTCTTGGAATGGAATCAATCGATACATGACATCCATCCAGGGACGACGGTGAATGCTTCCCCGTACATGAGGAACATCCGTGAAATAATTAGCAAATCTATAAAAACGCAACATACGATTTTGTTCCATTTTCACAAAGTGCTCATACGGGAATGGTTGTCCCTTAACCTGCTTAATCCAAAGACTATAAAAACCAATTGGGAAAATCAATAGCACCAAATAAAAAGGAACCAGTGTGAAAGTGGCTATGATTGTAGATATAGAAATTAAGGCACGTATAGAACGATCTCCCCAGATTCTCTTGCCTGAATTAGCCCACTGGAAGGCAAACTCAATTTGGCCATTCCAAAATTTCAACAATACAATGGTGATAAGAACCATACCAATCGTCATTGGTTTGACTTGTCCTACTTGTGTAAGTAAAGGAATGGCAACAACTAAAGGCAGTAAGACTAGAAATATCTGAGACCAAAATGACCAAGCTAACGCTTTCTTCATATATGACATTAACTTTGATTCCAAAGGCAATAAATATACCTGGTCAGGTTCACGAATCAATGTGGTAGGCGGACTATATGCCAATAATAGTCCGATTACAATGGATACTAGCCATGTCCCCGGAAAATCAGTTGGTGCAGACTTCAACCATTCACTATATTGATAACCACCCGCACCAAGGACAAACACAAAGACAATTGCTAGATGTCCTGTAAACACAAATTTCATGTATTTCTGTAGTTCATTTATATAATGAAAAAACCGTATTCGCCATACATCATGCAGGTTATTCATGGTCTTGCTCCTTCGTCATTGCGATGTACAAATCATCAAGAGTAGCAAGTGGCATATTGAACGCTGCCCGTAAATCATTCATCGTCCCTTGCGCACGAATGCGGCCGTTGTGCAATAACAAAATACGATCGCAGTAGCGTTCAGCTGTCGATAAAATATGCGTAGACATGAGAACAGATGCGCCAGTTTGTTTTTTTTCATTCATTTGATCCAGTAAAGATTGAATGCCCAGTGGATCGAGTCCAACGAAAGGCTCATCGATAATATATAATGAAGGATTTACTAAAAAGGCACACATAATCATGACTTTTTGTCGCATTCCTTTTGAAAAATGTGATGGAAACCAATTTAACCGTTTTTCCATGCGGAATTCTTTCAACAATACTTCTGAACGCGCTGCCAAAGTTGCTTCATCTAACCCATAGGCCATCGCAGTTAGTTCCAAATGTTCTTTTAATGTTAGTTCGTCATACAAAACGGGAGTTTCCGGGATATATGAAAACGATGAACGATAGACATCCATATTTTCCTTCATTGTCACTTCGTTTAATCGAATTTCTCCATCTTTTGGATTCATCAACCCAATTATGTGCTTAATGGTTGTACTTTTCCCTGCCCCGTTCAATCCTATTAAGCCCACTAATTCACCGGGGGCAATGGAAAAGGATAAATCATGAATGACTGGTTTCCGTGTATAGCCACCTGTTACTGCGTTTACTTCTAATACGTTCATCAGATGCACCCCTTTTATTCTTTATCTTATCAAAAAATTTGCTGTATGGCTTTTCACTTGTCACTTCTTTGTATGATAAACTTATGACCATATCTTGAAAGGACGTGACCCAAAATGAGTGAGTGTTTATTTTGCAAAATTGTAGACGGTTCAATTCCTAGTACAAAAGTATATGAAGACGAGCATGTGTTAGCCTTTATGGATATTATGCCACTGACAAAAGGGCATACGCTATTAATTCCCAAAAAACACCATGAAAATGTTTATGACATGTCATCAGAAGAAGCTGGACAATTATTTTCTGTTGCGCCAAAAATCGCTGAATCAATCAAAGCTTCTTTTCAGCCAGCCGGCTTGAATTTGCTGAATAATAATGGTGCGCCTGCAGGGCAAAGCATTTTCCACTTCCAT
This sequence comes from Paenisporosarcina sp. P4_E4_2, assembly GCF_056401595.1. Classification (NCBI taxonomy): domain Bacteria; kingdom Bacillati; phylum Bacillota; class Bacilli; order Caryophanales; family Caryophanaceae; genus Paenisporosarcina; species Paenisporosarcina sp. P4_E4_2. The sequence continues at coordinate 27,727 of NZ_JBFUJC010000008.1, forward strand.
CTTCATTTCATACCTAGATATGATCAAACTGATGGATTTAAGGCAACTTGGCAAACAAAAGAAAAGCAATATACCAATGAAATGTTCGCTGAGTATGCAGAACTGATTAAGTCAAACATACTCAAGTAAACTTGCATTTCACTGCCAAACCTTGTAATATCTTAAGTAAGTTTCTCGCTGTCGATCACAGGATACGCTAGGAGATTCCTAAATATGAGTTTAGAATAGTTGAGGAGAGATGAGCAAATGAATACAAAAAATTTAGTGTTAATGGCCCTGTTAGTCGGTGTAGGAGCTGCGTTGTACTTAATCATTCCAGGTTTCGGCGGTGGAATGAAACCTGACTTCATGTTAACGATGATGTTTATTGGGATTTTATTGTTTCCAAAAGCGTCACATGTATTTTTACTCGCACTGACAACTGGTGTTATTTCTGGATTATTTTCGACTTTTCCAGCTGGTTTTTTACCAAACGTGATTGATAAGTTTATTACAGCATTTGTCTTTTTTGCAGTCGTTGTGGCACTTAAACATTTCACACAAAAACTTTCAGTTGCAGTCGCACTTGCAGCATTGGGTACACTTCTGTCAGGCATCATTTTCCTATCCGTTGCCATTTTTGTACTCGGAGTAAATGTTCCTTTTGGCGGTCTTGTAGTTGGGGTTGTTTTACCAACTGTAGCGTTGAATGCCATCGCATTCTTCTTTATTTTCCCGATTGTAACGCAATTGTTGAAGCGTTCAAAATTCGATACTGCTTTTTCAAACTAAATAATCTATGGTCTGCCAATCATGGCAGGCCTTTTTTTATCCTCTAGCAACCAACAGAACGGTCTTTCTAGGCACTTTTCGCATTTCATGTTGTCTAGCTACAAGCGCCAGCCCACACCTAAGCTTAGGCCCACAGGATGTGGGTCATGAAGGCTTTGCGACACGATGTCGCGACCTTTGCCTTCAAACCTTAAAACTCATTCGAAAACGAGTTTTCGATTCGTTTGCTCCTGCGGTTACTCGTCGCAAAGGAGACCTTTCTTCCAGCGCCGGTGTTGGGCTTTCTAGGCACTTTTCGCATTTCTTGTTGTTTTGGCTTGTCCGACATGTTTTAATTAATTGAAATGAAGGAATAGTATACATATATATGAAGGGAGTGCCTCTATAATGAAAGCTTCTACATTTTTTGTTGGTCTGGTTTCAGGTCTTGTGGCAGGATCAGCAGTGGTCTTATTCTCTACTCCTCAATCCGGTAGCGAATTACGTTCGAATGTCAAAATGGCATCATCTGATTGGAAAGAGAAATTATCTGACGTTAAGTTTCAAATAAGCGATTTAAAACAATCGATAGCTGGTTTAACTAATACTGCAAAGACTGATGTACCGCAAACGATTAATGAATTGAAACAATCTGTACAACAATGGCAGTCAGAAACTGCACCTATTCAGGAAAGTCTTCAAAATGAAATTGCTTCAATTCAGTTGGCAATGGAGGAACTTGAAAAATCAATCACCAAGCATCAAAAAGATGCTTCACCAGCCAATTCATAATTAGCATAATGCCCTGCAAAAAATTTGCAGGGCATTTTTTATTTGAATCAATTTCTCGCCAACAAAAAACCATTTAAATCATAATATTTACAACATTCTAACTATGCAGACCTTTACTTTATTGCTAT
>NZ_JBFUJC010000009.1:0-25948 GCF_056401595.1 Paenisporosarcina sp. P4_E4_2
AGTGCAAGATGATCTGTTAATTGTTTAGCAAATTGGTCCAAGGGTTCAATATGTTCATCTTTAATATTATTTTTGGAAAATACTCGTACCGTTATTAGGTTTTCTCTAAAATCTTCTTCAATATCCGGGTATGGAGAAGGGTAATCTTGCTGAGTAGTTGCTCTATTTTCATCGACTAATATTATTCTGTAGATATCTTTATCGAGTGTCATATCCCATACCTCTAACTCTTTAAATCTTAAAACACGTTGGAAGCAATTTAGCACTTTATACCTCCTTTCAAATTTGAATAAGCCATTATTTCTTGTAAAATTCTTTTCTACCGATTGGCTGTTGAATCACATATGTATCTAGGTATGGCTAATTACTGCTAATAGCCTCTTTTTTATTTGCCCTCAAAGTCCTCAAGATATAAAGCCCTGTGACGTTAACTGTCTATATCCTCATCTTCGTCACCATAAAAGGCTATATAGTTTAGTCTAGCTATTTCCTCTATTGTAGGTGGTTTCCTTCCAAAATGTTTTACAGCTAATACTGATAATAGTTTAATTCGTTCCCCATTATCCATTTCTTCCATAGCTTTTAATACTTCCTCAGCAGTCATTTTTGACATAGCAGCTACCCCCAACTTTACATTAAATACTTAGTTACCCGTAATATACCATATTCAGTCGACATGATGAACGAGGTTTGATTACAATGAAAGTAGTTAGGGTAGAGCGGAAATGTCAAAGGAGGTAACAGCATCTTGCAACCATTCACGGCAGAAGTAGTTCGGATATTAAAAGAAATACCAGAGGGATACGTCGTTACCTACGGACAAGTCGCGCGCATGGCAGGAAGCCCCCGCGCAGCAAGACAAGTGGTTCGGATTTTACATACGATGAGTGAAAAACATGGCTTGCCATGGCACCGCGTAGTCAATGCACGTGGTGAAATTGCTGTGCCCAATGAAGAATCGAAAGAGTTGCAACGTATGTTACTTCAGGGTGAAGACGTTGCGTTCTTAAATGATGGACGGGTGGATTTGAGTGTTTTTGAGTAAACCTTTTCAGGAATCTATTAAATCGAGCTGTGCGGAGGGGAAATAAATGAAAGTTCGACTTACTGACTTCAGTGAAAACTGGGCATTTATGTTTCAAAAAGAAGTTCATATTTTAAGTGAAATTTTCGGGGTTGAAATCATTAAATTTGAACATTTCGGCAGTACTTCTGTTTATGGTCTAAAAGCAAAACCAGTAATCGATATGATGTGTATCGTAAAAGACATTCATCAAATTGATTCCTTTAATGAGAAAATGGATTCTCTAGGATACGATGTGGTCGGAGAATACGGTATTGATGGAAGAAGGTTATTCCGAAAAGGCGGAGAAAACAGAACTCATCATATTCATTTCTATCAATACGACAATCCACAAATATCTCGCCACTTAGTTTTCCGCGACTATCTGCGTTCTCATCCAGAAGAAGTGGTTAGATATAGTCACTTTAAAGAAGAGTTAGCTCAACAGTTTGAGAATACCAGCGAATATAGTCCGGCAAAAAATTTATTCGTCAAAGAAATGGAACAGAAAGCAATAAAATGGTTTGCTGAAAATGAGGATAAATTAACTTAAAGACTGCCTAAAAAAGAGTTGAAAATCATTTTTTTGATTTTCAACTCTTTTTATCAAGGAAATTGGAGTAGGTGGGAATTATTAGGAGGTTGTCGAAATAGTAAAGTAATTTTGGCTGTTTTATAGAACCTTAAAACCCTCCTCAAGACTATTGAGGAGGGCTTTAAGGTTCTATTTCATTTTTCCACCTTATCCTCTGGTCGCCAGCCATTTTTCAATTCGTTGATTGATAAGTCGAATGTATATTCTAAGTGCGGATAGTCTTTGAAGCCAGGCCAGTCTCCGCCCCATTCAAAGCCTAAGTCTTTGCCAATGCTTGCAACTTCGTACCAGTCCGCTTCCCCGTTGCCATTCAAATCACGCTGTAAATCGTAACTAATCGTCCCGTCACTGTTTTGCAGGACGAAATCGATGGCGAGCCCGTAGTTATGATAGCTTTCACCGCCGCGTGCATACGTGACGATGTCACCTTCAATCGAGCGTCCTTTTTCATAAAGGACATCTTGGGATTCGACGGAACGGAAGCTATCACTGATTAATATAGGAATGCCGATTTCCTCGGCTTTATCGATCAATTGATTGCTCTTTTCTGCCACGATGGGATGCAAGCCTTCCKGTAAAGGGCGTTCCTCTCGTTCTTCTCTAAATTCTAGTTCATGGTGGACCCAAACAAAGAAGAGTCCGCCGATGACGAGCCACAACACAATATTCAATACTGTCCATAATCGTTTCACACGAACTCCTCCTTTCCCACACACTGCTTTTCATCTTACGTAAATTCACCAGAGCTTTCAATGATTCGAACTGACAATTAGGCGAATGATTAAAAAAGTCGCTCCTCCGAAAAGGAACGACTCTACCATAATTAAGCTGTAACGTCTCTCTTTGTAAACGACCAATAGCTGATGAATAAGAACAATACGACATATACAGTCAACACGGCGGCTGACAATGGCCAGGTGATGCCTGAAATGAACATATTTCCTGTGATGTAACCAGTTAAGTCAGTATGCGTAAACATAATGTATTTCGTAATTTCGTATTTACGTAAGAAAAAGACAATATTTGGACCCATAAACAACAGAAAGATCGATAATCCGATGGCAAGTGAACTTGTACGGAAAACACTTCCAATCATAAATGCAAATGTAGTGAATACCATGATTCCGATATATTGTAAGCCATATAAGGTTAAAACCCGTCCCCAGTAAGATACTTCAACTACTTCCCCGCCACGAACATCCAACATCGCACCGCTTCCAGCATCAAAGAATATATACCCAGCAACTACGTTCGCAATTAAGGCAATGATGGATAATAATAATGCATAAAGCAATGATGTGATGTATTTGGACGTTAGGATTTTCCACCGTTTCACAGGTCTGCTTAACAACATTTTGATTGTTCCTTGAGAAAATTCGGATGCAACGATACTGGCTGCTGCAATGACTGAAAACATAAGTACCAAAGAAAGCAACTGATGGGAATCAATCATATTTTGTTGTCTATCACTCGGACTGAATGGTGCCACGTTTTCCGCTAAGCGGTATTCAGTGATGGCCAGTTCTTCTTTTAACTGTTTTTTAGTCTCTGCATCAAGATTTGGATTTGCCAGTTCAGCTGTTAAATTTTCTTGATTTACAGCAGCATCTTTTTCCCAAGTGGGTTGGTCTGGCTGTTGTACCGTGTGGTCAATCGCCCAATTAAAGATGCCTGTAATCCCGATTAATATGAGGACCAATAACCCAGCCATTATCCAAGTGGCTTTTTTATGCCACAGTTTCATCCATTCATTTCTTATGAGATTCAGCAATTTGGCCACCTCCAGTCATTTCGAGGAATTGATCTTCCAATGTTTTACGGAACGGTTGCACAGCGAACACTTGAAGATTTGCCGTGACCATCGCCTGAATGATGGAAGGGATCTGGTCCTGTTCAACTTTGACAATGAAGCCAGCCCCACTAACTTCAAGAGTTAATCCTTGTGTTGATAATAGTTCACTTGCCTGGTCAGCCGGTTGCGCCTCAATGTAATAATGAGCTTCTTCTTCTTGATTAATTTCACGGATATTAATAAGTTGTCCGTTTTGAATAATTGCGATTCGGTCACACATCAGTTCAATTTCTGAAAGCAAGTGACTCGATACGAATACTGACACGCCATCTTCAACAGCGATTTTACGCAAGTATGTACGAAATTCACGTATTCCGGCAGGATCCAGACCATTGGTTGGTTCATCCAAAATCAAAAACTTCGGACGATGCAGCAATGCTTGTGCAAGGCCTAGACGCTGACGCATACCCAGCGAATAAGTAGAAACCCTTTCATGAATACGATTTTGCATGCCTACTTGATCGACGACTTCAGCGATGCGTTCTTTTGAAATGGTTTTGTTCATGCGTGCGAAATGCAGTAAGTTTTTCCACCCCGACATGTACTTGTACATTTCCGGATTTTCGACGATTACCCCTACTTTGCTCATTGTTTCTTCGAAGTGGTCTGTCAGTGTTTGACCTTCCACTACTACTTCTCCGCTTGTCGGCCTCATTAAACCGGCCATCATGCGAATCGTCGTTGTTTTACCAGCACCATTCGGCCCCAGAAAACCCGTAATTTGACCAGGGAATAATTGCAGGTTCAAATTATCGATAATTTTCTTTTTGCCAATGGTTTTTGACAAGTTCTTTAATTCAACGATTGGTTGTTGTTCCACGCTTTTCACCTTCCTTAATATGAGACATCCTTCATACTTACTAAGACGAAATGACTAGTTAAAAAGTTCAATCCAATCTACGTCCATATTTATATATACGAAACACATGACTCTTAGTTTCATTTTTATTTCATTTTAAGGATTTATTTGGTAAAGTTTTTGAATTAAACTAGTAAAAAGGAGAGGTTCAGATGGGGTTAACATTATTTCCCGAGAAATATTGTTTACATATGGAGTATCCAGTTGGAGTCGTTCGTTATTCGAAAAATATTGATGAAATATTCAAATCAGCAAGCGTCATAAAGCTTCCTATTTTCTTATATGGTTTGCACCATGCAAAGGATTCAAATGAAGAGATGGAAGTATCCCCAGAAGCCATCGTGGATGGATCAGGCGTATTGCAAACACTTGTTACACAACCAAGATTCTTTACAGTTCGTGATTTACTTGCTCTCATGATGGTGGTTTCGGATAATACGGCAACTAACATACTAATCAGACGCTACGGGTTGAAACGGCTCAATTCTTATATACAACATCTCGGAATGACAAAAACCGTATTGGGTCGGGAAATGCGAGATCTGGTTGCTATTTCGGAGGGCCGGGACAATGTCACATGTGGTCGCGATATGGTGGCCTGCTTAAGACATATGGTCAGCTCACACGCTTTTCACGACATGCTTCAAATCCTTGAAAAGCAGCAATTTCAGAATAAAGTTCCAGCTGGTGTCAAAAGCGATCAATTTGTTTTCTTCAACAAAACAGGCGAATTGGATGATGTCGAGCATGATGTGGGCTTATTTATGTACAAAGGCCAAGTGGGGTTGTTTGTCGGTTTAACTGAGGGCAGTAATTCTAGTGGACGTACATTGTTACAAGAGTTTGGACATATGTTAGACGAATTGTAAAAGAGCGAACCGTCAACGGTCCGCTCTTTTTATTTTTTAGGCAACATAAGGTCTTCTATACTATTGTCAGTTGTTCCAAACCAGGATTTCATTTTCTCGTATGCCTGTTGTTTCGTTGGTTCATCTATATGGGAAATCACTTGATATAAAGCATAAGCAATTACACTTGCATCATCTACCAAACCGACAACTGGAATGAAATCTGGAAGTACGTCTGCCGGGAAGATTAGGTAGCCAAGTGCTCCCGCAATGGTCAGCTTAGCAGATTTCGGCACCGCTGGATTTTGAGCTGTGAAATAAAGCAATAAGCTTGTGTACACTGTTTTTTCTCCTGCTTTTTTGCCATACTTCACAATTTTATTCCAAAATTTTTCTTCATCATAATGCTCATGTGAGCTCTCTATTTGCTCTTGTGGATCCACATTTTTTACCCAATTCTCTTGAATATCTTGCTTGTTCATGTCATCACTCCTTTTTATCAGTATGTCGGTTTGAAAGAAAGTTTTCAATGATACTATAGGATGTTTTCAACAACCAATTGCAAAATGAGTAAAGCAGTCACGACACGTAAGATAGGCTTTACGTATTGAGGTTTTATTTTCTCTGCGATACGGACTCCAAGCTGAGCTCCGGTAATAGACCCCGCCATCAAAGCAAGGGTCAGTGGCCAAATAATAGCTCCAGATGTAATATAACTGATTGCTGCGCCGAAACAGCTTGAAAAAGTAGCCAGCCTGACCAATCCCACTGATTTCACATACGCAATGTTCAAGTAGCTGAACAAATATAGCATTAACGTGCCTTGTCCCGGACCAAAAAGCCCGTCATAAATTCCAATACCAAACAGCCCTGGTCCACTGACCTTTGTTAATTTCAATGGTTCTTCGCCTGTGAAATTACCTTTGCCAATAAATGAAGTAACAAATGCAAATACCAGAAGAAAAATCGCCAATACATACAAATAGTTTGCGGATAGCTGTGAAGCAATAAATCCCCCGGTCACGCCTCCACCCAAACTGATTGGGATTAGCCAAAGAGAATCCTTCAACGAGATTTGTTTACGTTTATACAATGTAAAGAAACTTGAGAATGAACTTACCGTGTTGGATACTTTATTTGCCCCAATAGCTGAATGAATCGGCATGCCGAGCAACAACATCGTTGGCAAACTGATAAGGCCCCCGCCACCTGCCAATGTGCCGATTGTCGTTGCGGTTACCCCTATAAAATACAATAGAAAATAATCCAACTTAATCACCTGTCTTTCTTATTAACTGTATTGTACTTCGTGTCTCGAATTAAGAAAATGACGATGATATAATGAAGTACAATAAGAAAAACTTATGACAAGGAGAATATTCGATGTTTATTGGCTCTAAAATTCGTTTGACTGCAATGAGAAAAGAAGATTTGCCAACGTATCGACTGTGGAATGGCTTGGAATCTTTTGGACGTTTTTATAATGCCTTTCCCATTCGTGAAGAATCAGAAAAAAATGCAGAACAGTTAATGGACCATTCTGATCGTAGTTTTCGCTTTGCCATTCGACCGATTGATTCGGAGCAATTTTTAGGTGTTTGTGCCATCGAAGATATTTTATGGTCGCATCGTGTAGGCTGGCTGTCCATAGCTCTTGGGCCAGAATTTCACGGCAAAGGATTTGGGAAAGAAGCCATGCAATTGTTGATGAATTATGGTTTCAATGAACTGAATCTTCATCGTTTGCAGCTGACGGTATTCGGCTATAACGTAGGTGCCATCAAACTTTATGAATCTCTTGGTTTTAAGCCCGAAGGAACGTTCCGAGAGTTTTTACAACGTAACGGGAAGCGTCATGACATGTACTTATATGGTTTGCTTGTTTCTGAATTTCACTAAATTGTAATTAAAGAGTATTATTTATTAAAAAATAATTTTATCAAATTTATTAAGCTAAAAGAAAAGGATGCCCTCTGAGAAAGGCATCCTTTTTTCTATACTTTTGATTGAGTAAGACGTTGATATAAATTACGCATGATTGCACTCACAGTTAAAATAAACAAAATAATCAAGGTAATTTGAAGGACCATGATCATCCAGTCAGGAAATGACAGAATACCTGCACCGATTAAATGATTCAAACTCATGAAAATCAGTACTAGTGCAACAATAGAACCCGCCAATATACCGAAGAGTGCGAGTAATTGTACAAAGGACAATTGCTTAATATATTTTCTCAAACGGATGATTTGCATGAGGATTACCAGTATGAACAACATGAAGGATAATCCATCAGAACCTATGTAGATGGAATTAACGATGTAGAAAACTAAGATAATGCTGATAATGATGTTTTGGTATTTATCGAAGATTGCTAGCATGTATGTTTCGCTCCTTTATATGTACTACGCAAAATCTGATAAAAAGTTTCACATTTGGTAAAATAAGAGATATATTCGATTAAAAGAAATGAGGAATTGGATGCTAACCCTATATATTACACGCCATGGACAAACAGAATGGAACGTTCAATCGCGCATGCAAGGCTGGGCAGACTCACCTTTAACTAACATAGGAATGGCAGCCGCTTCTCAACTAGGGACGCGTCTTAATGATGTTCCACTCGACGCTGTATACAGTAGTACAAGTGGACGTACGGTTCATACAGCTCAACTCATTATTGGGGAACGTAACATTCCTCTTATTCAAAAAGAAGATTTACGTGAAATCCATGTGGGTGAATGGCAAGGAATGCTATCTTCGGATATTGACCGTGAATATGCGGAGCAAGTCAAAACCTATTATGAACGCCCGAGCCAATATGAATCGACTTCCGGGGAAAGTTTTCACATGTTGAAAGAACGTGTATTACGTGCAGTGGAAGAAATTGCTGCAGCTCACCCGAATGGTCACGTCCTAATTGTCACGCATGGCGTCGTTAAGAAATGCTTGATTAATCACTTCAGTCGAGCTGATCTTGATTTATTGTGGGATCCACCTTTCATTTACGGAACGAGTCTGACAGTGTTAGAAATCGATACTGATAGACGCGAATTGACTATGATTGGCGACATGTCCCATGCAGAAGAAGCGAAGGGACCTTTAATGGTTCAATAAAGTAGTAAATATGCTGACTGTGCTCTAATATTTTCACTAAAATAACATCTTCCCACCGAACGCCCGTATTTGGGATTAATTTATCTCACAGGTGAATCACTTAGGTGATTCACCTTAATTTCCCCGGTTATTTGATAAGTCGAACTATCCTTCTTTTATTGAAGAATCGCTATAGATAGGTACGAGCTAATTTATAAACTCTTTTCCATAAATACGCTATTTGGGTCCTCCTTGTAATCGGAAAACGGGTCACAATAGTTGAACCCAAACCTTGCATAAAGTCTTCTTGCCGGATCGAAAGAATCCATTGATCCCGTTTCCAAACTTAACTTCCGATAGCCACGTCGTGTGGCTTCTTCAATTATGTGATGAAGTAGTCGTTTTGCAACCCCCTTGCGAAGATGGAATGAAGAGGTTCGCATTGATTTGATCTCTCCATGCTGACCATCAATTTCTTTAAGTGCCCCACATCCAACCAATTCGTTTCCTTCCCATGCACTCCAAAATGTAATATCTTGTTGTTGCAACTGCTCAAGATTGAGAGCATGTATACTTTCTGGTGGTGAATGCAGTGTCATACCATGATGCTCGTTTATCAATTTAGTAATTTCAGAGCCCGATAAATCATCTATTTTAATATCCATCATTAGACCTCCGTATTTTTTAATTCCCTTTTTTACTATCCTGACCACTTCAGTTTAGCTTGCCTGATTATGTGGAAGAAGTGAAGTGGTCAGGCTATCTTTATTCTTATAGAAGAATGTAGGAACCAAACTTATTGTGTAAGGAACTATTTATAGAGCACCAAATAGCTAGGATAGAGCATTGCCCCCTTGTACACCTGTCTTGATTCTAGGACTTTTTCGCTTATAGTATTAAAAGGATTTTTATATTGACTTCGCCATGACTATATTGGTGATTTCGTAGCCCATCTTCTCGTATAAGCCCCGCGCGACCTGGTTGTGACCAAAAACATGAAGGCCAATTTTGCACATTCCTAGTTCTTTCGCTATTGTTTCAATTTCTCTCATTGCTTCCTTGCCATATCCTTTTCCTTGATATTCATCTAAAATACTAAAATCATAAATATAACCTTCATCTGCTTTTTCAGGAGATTTTTGTGCCAACCATATCATTCCGACTATTTGTTGATCATGGAAGATAGAAAATATGTAATTCCCTTTCGATTTTTCACCATCAGGCAACAGACGGTTAAATTCATTTTTGGAAAGCTCGGATGCTTCCGCTTCGCTCCAATTCCCTGAAGCTACTTTGTCTTTAGCATAGTCCTCTACTGCAATTTCAAGGTATTGCTGAAAATCCTCTTGTCTCATAGGTTTTAATGTGACCATTTATTTCCCTCCCAGTTGTGGTGATTCGTCGTTATTCATCTCTTCTAACAATCGCTTCTTTTTCAAAATGAAGATCTCTCGGATAAATGCTCCGATTACTCCAGACAGAAAGACGATAGCGATCAAGTTGACTACTTTTACAACTGTAGATGGTGTGTACATGACTTGTAAGCATTGGCTAATGACAAATAGACTGTACGCCACGCACTTTATTATTAAGAATTTAGGTGTTACTTCTTTTCGCATCTTCATCCTGTAATTCCCCCTTCAAAACTGAATGATGTTAATGCATATTTTACCTATAAATTCCATAAGAATCACATTTATTCCTTCTTTACTTAAACACGTCAAGTATGAAAGCCGTATACTTGTGGGTCTCACGCTTCTCGCTCTGCGGCTTGCTAGTCGAAATTGTACTCTCTCGTTTTTCATTAAATTTCACCCGCAATTGGATTGTTGGTCCTTTGTTTATTGTTATATCATTATCCTTGCTTGTGCGACATTAAAAGTTGTAATTACTCCGCTAATTGATGTGCAAATTGCAGTGCCTTCAATCTACATCAATTTCTAATTAGCAGTAAACTTTATATTTTGCAGGTAAAAATGGATATTGTTGGTATAATAAATAAGTGAATATTTAGAGTTTTTATTAATTGTATAGTAAATAAGGAGGTTAAACACATGAAATATGCGAAAGGTATTTTACCGCTAATCCTCGTCTCCATCCTAGTATTATTGAGTGGATGCAAGGATGAACCTTTAGCTGTACTATCAGAAGAAAAACTAGACGAAGAGATTGCTTATTGGTCCTCGGAGAAGTTTAAGGGGAGACAAACCGGCACTCAAGGAAATATTAATGCAAGAAATGAGATATCGAAGCAATTTAAAAAAATCGACTTAGAGCCACTATCATCAAAAGACTATTTTATGCCGTTTTCCATGGTTTTTAATGATCCGAATGAAGCACAGACAACCTTGGTTGTCCACCTAAAGGATGGGCAGACGAAGGAGTTTAGTTATGGAACGGATTGGATGCACAAGATTTCTAGTGGTATTAGTGTAGAACTGCCTATACGCATTGTCGATGGTGACAAAGAAATAAGCGAAGAAGTAAGCAACCAAAATATACTCGTAACAGAAGAGATAATTACTCCGATGGAAGATGTAAGAGCACAGTTTGTTAAAACAGAAACTTTCAAGAAAACAATATTTAGTTATGGCGCAAAGGGTTCAGTGTTTCAAATATCGGAGTCCTTTTATACATATTTACAAACAAATGAAAAAGAAGTCGACAAAGTTCAATTAATTTATTTCAACGCACCATCTACTCAAATAACTGCTCATAACGTAGTAGGTAAAATTCCTGGAGATGGTAAAAAAGTCGGCAAACAAGCAATTGTTATCTCCGCTCACTTTGACCATGTAGGAACAACTGGGGAGTTAACTTTCCAGGGAAGTGTAGATAATGCAACCGGACTTACAGGATTAATGAATCTAGCCTCCATGTTGAAGGAAGACTCAAAAGAAAAATCTTTTTCTTCTGATATTATTTTTGCTGCCTTTAACGCAGAAGAAARCAACTTGATAGGAAGTTCATCTCTAGTGGAAGCCATCGCACCTGACTATGATTCCATCATAAATATTAATTTGGATTGCATTGGCATTAAAGATGGTGGGAAAATCAGCTTTGTCGGAGAAACTATAGGTAGTAGTCTACTAAGTGAAGAGCTGGAAAATATCGCTCTCTATCAAGACACCGAGAGTACTATTATTCTTGAGGAATTTGCTACCCTGACTAGTGACCATGTGTCCTTTCTAAGAGCCAATTATCAAGCCATCAATATTTCCCAGGAACGCTACGATAAAATCCATACAATTGAAGATACACCTGAGTATACAGACAGCAAGCCTTTAAAATCAGCCATTGAAATTGTACAGGCGTTCGTAAATAATAATCACGATATTAAATTTGAGACCAATGACCAGGCAACATCAACACCTTCCACCCAAGATAAAAAAGTAAGATACAAAGAAATGACCCTAGAAGAAATCAGTGCCATTCAGTCCACTTTTAAAGATCAGTCGTTCAAACTAGTGGAAGCAGCAGAACTATACACTTTAATTAATCCTGAATCCTTAAATTCCGAGACAGAGATGGCAGACAGTAATTATGAATTCTCCTCCAATCATCTAGTTATTCAGAAAGACAATAAGAACTATTTTCTTCAAGTTCTCTCTTCTGAAGGACTTTCATTCGAGGAAGGCAATAAAAACATTGAAACATCGGGAAGTTGGCAGTTTGCCGCCGATGAAGATAAATTATACAATGTTGCCATATCCACAATTGCAGTGGATGATCAGCTTTTCAGTATAATTGCTCAAAGTTTCAATCAAAAAACGCAAAAATCCTATGATTCTTACACCAAAGAAGAGATTGAAGGCCTGATCGCTACTTTTGACGAAGAGCTTGTAGTAAGAACCTTGTTAAAGATGCAGGCTAAATAGCAAAAAGAAACACCTGTTGGCTTATGTATTTCATTAGCCTACAGGTGGAAAATTAGATCCCTTGTTCAACTAACTTGTGCTTTAGTTGAACAAGACTTATAAATATTTAGTGCTAAAACTCAGCCTCTTAGCTGGTGTTTTGGTGTTCGATATTAACCATAAAAAAGCACCGCAAAATGCGGTGCTTTTTTGCTTTGTTTGAGGCTCGATTTTGAGTTTTGCACCTCTGAAGAGAAACCGTAACTGTAAGCCACCGCTTTCTTTCTATAATTTCATTTGAATTCGTTGTTTCCGATGTTCTCTTCTTGCAGGACCTGATTCAAATAGGCGGTGTTCGTTTTCAGTTTCAGGCAGTATTCCTGGGACAGGCATTGGAATTCCATTTTCTACCGCTACAAACGTCAAGAATGACTCCGTCGTTAACTTTGTTTCTCCCGTCAACAAGTTCATCGATTGCACACGTACATACACTTCCATGGAAGTGCGGCCAGTTGAGCTCACGATTGCTTCCATCTCCAACACATCCCCAACTCGAGCAGATGATAGAAAATCTACTGAATCGATTGAAGCCGTGACAACAGGCTTATTGCAATGTTTCATTGCAGTAATAGCACCTATTTCATCTATAAAAGATAAAACTCTACCCCCGAAAATCGTTTCGTGGTGATTCGTATCGGGCGGTAAAACCAAATGTGTTTGGATTGTTCGCGACTGGCTCATGGGTACTGTATTTGTCATGATGTTCTCCCCTTCATTGCTGGATAGTCTCATCATACAAAACACTACTGCGAATGAAAAGTTTCAAGCTTTATACAATCGCAGTTACTCATACAAGTGACATGCCACAAAATGGCCTGGTTCCTGTTCTTGCCAAGCGGGTTTAACATTCGCACAGACTTCCATCGCCATCGGGCAACGCGTTCTGAACACACAGCCTGAAGGTGGATTGATTGGACTCGGCAATTCCCCTTCGAGCAAAATACGTTCGCGTGATTCTTCAATGTCCGGATCTGGAATCGGAATAGCGGATAACAACGCTTGCGTATATGGATGAAGTGGATTTGCATACAGTTGTTCACTCGTCGTCAATTCAACCATATGTCCCAAGTACATTACACCAATACGGTCCGAGATGTATTTGACCATCGACAAGTCATGCGCAATGAACAAGTACGTTAAGCCTTTTTCGCTTTGCAGTTTTTGCAGTAGCTTAACGACTTGGGCTTGTACAGATACATCGAGTGCCGAAATTGGTTCGTCGGCAATGATGAAGTCTGGATCAAGTGCCAGCGCACGCGCGATGCCGATTCGTTGACGTTGTCCTCCCGAGAATTCATGCGGATAACGGTTGGCGTGGTCGCGATTGAGTCCAACATCCTCCAATAACTGATAAACCCGTCGTTGCATATCTTCTTTTCTCTTATGTAACCCATGGACTTCCATCGGTTCTGCAATGATTTCAAAAACAGTTGAACGAGGATTAAGTGATGCATACGGATCTTGGAAAATCATTTGCATGTTGCGCAAAAATGCATAGCGATCGTTTTCGCCCATCGTATGTACATTTTTCCCACCGTACGTTACTTCCCCTTCCGTCTGATTATATAAACCCATAATCGTCCGTCCTGCAGTTGATTTGCCACAGCCTGATTCACCAACAAGTCCGAATGTTTCTCCTTGGTAAATTTCAAAACTGATTCCGTCCACAGCTTTTAATGTTTGATTCTTGCCGATATCAAAATGGCGTTTCAGATCTTTTACTTCAAGCAATACTTGACCAGTCATGACGCTTCCCCCTCAGCTCTTGCGTAGCGTCTTACGGCGCACAATTCTTTTACGAACTTTGTTCCTTCAAGTTCTATTACTTCAATGTGTTGTCCAGTTGAAGGCGAATGAATCATTTGCCCGTTGCCTGTGTAAATGCCGACGTGCCGAACATTGCTTGACCCTACGTTCGCAAAGAACAATAAATCGCCAATCTCCCACTGAGTCATGTTGACCATATCCACTTCTTCACCATTTCTTGCTTGATCATCCGCATCCCGAGGGATGAAATAACCATGCGCTTTCAACATATTGTAGCTAAACCCTGAACAATCGTAGCCGTACGAAGACATTCCGCCCCAGAAGTATGGAAGCTCCAAAAATCGCATGGCACTCGCCACTACGTCATCCCCTGAACGTTCAATGAAAGCTTCAATTCCTGGCCCATGCTCGATTTCTTCGCTTGAAATAAGGGCTTCACCATGAGGTGTTGAAACTAAAGTAAATTGTTCATTATTATCGAGTATAGGAAGAATCGTGTTGAAAGGAACCACCAGCAAAGGCTTTAAATCTTTCGTCCAAAGTTGCGCTCTGGGCTGTGTCACTTTGGCAAAGCCGAAATCTGAGATGCGTTCCATTTCTTTTAATTGAGCAACGGGTATCCATCCCGGATAGCCACGGCCGTCCTTTTTGGAAGGTTGCCATGTGCAGATTACTTTTGCCCAGTCACCAACGATTTCTTCAATCAATACAGGTTCCCCGTAAAGTACTTGTGTTTGCACGCGGTTACCGTTGCACAAATCAAGCAAATCCTCATACTTCATTGCTTCCTGCCATTTTGTGAAACGGACTGGGTTTTCAAGCCCGTGGGTGTCTTGAGTACGTGCAGACTCAGGCGAAGTCCATACTGTCGCCACCGCTACCGAACAAGCCCAAGTCGTGGATGATTGAACTAGCAAATGAAAATCCCCCTTACCCTTTACGATGAAATCGTTTATTCATTAAATCTGTATGTATTCCGAGCCCTGACTCTCGAGAGAAACGAATATGTCGGCCGTCATAAACAATGCCACCTTCGACGATATCTTCTGCAAGCATCAACGGCGCATCAAAATCAAAGCGGGTCACGTTTGGCTGGCTTGCAGCAAAATGAGCCGCTGCGGAAATTCCGAGTTTCGTCTCGATCATGCTCCCAGTCATGCATTCCACTCCATAACTTTCAGCTAAGGCATTGATTTTCAACGCTTGATAAATGCCACCAGCTTTCATCAGTTTGATATTGATTAAATCCGCTGCTCTAAGCTGAAGAACGCGTATTGCGTCTTTCGGTGTGAAAATACTTTCATCCGCCATAATTGGCGTATGTGTATGCAAGGTCACATACTGAAAACCTTCGATATCATTCGCTTTCACGGGCTGCTCGATGAGTTCGATTTCAAGCCCGGCATCTTCCATCTGCCCAATTGCTCGGACCGCTTCTTTCGCTTCCCAGCCTTGATTAGCGTCCAGTCTAAGCTTCGTTTCATAACCGATTTTTTCACGGATCGCACGAATTCGTTCAACGTCTTTCTCGATATCATCGATGCCTACTTTTATCTTCAATACATTAAATCCTTTTTTTACATAACGAGCTGCGTCTTCAGCCATTTCTTCCGCATCATTGACACTGACCGTGAAATCCGTTTCGAGTGTATCTCGGTATCCACCAAGCAATGTGACAAGCGGAAGCCCTGCAAGTTGGCCAAGCAAATCATGAAGGGCCATATCAAGTGCTGCTTTAGCACTTGAATTCCCTACCATGGAGCGATGCAATTTTTGGAATACCCGCTCCGAATGATGTAAATCAAGTCCAATCAGTTGGGGGCCTATCACATGATCGATAGCAAACTGAATACTCCCAAGCGAATCACCTGTGATGACGTGGGTAGGGGGTGCTTCCCCCCAACCGACATTTCCATCTTCAGTTGTAATTTTCACAAATATGGATTCAGCAATCGTCACGGTACGAAGTGCGGTTTTAAACGGTTTTGTGAGCGGTACTGCAACCGAAAAGGCTTCAATTGAATGTAGAATCATGGTAGTTTCCCCTCCCGATTATTTAACTCCTGGTAAGATGGTCAATGTTTTGGCATCGCCATCGAGTCTTGCTTCCACTCCTAGTGGAACGGCAAAGTGTGGTTCACAATGACCGATTTTAAAACCAGATACGACTGGTTTTCCTAAATCACCCAAGTAATGTTCCAATACTTCACCAAGTGTCAATGTCGTTTTTCGTTTTTTAGGTACTGCTCGGGCAAAATCCCCAACTACGATGCCAACTGCATCTTGAAGTTTCCCAGCCAATCGTAATTGATTCAACATGCTGTCTACTTTATATGGTTCTTCATCCACGTCTTCAATCAACAGTAACTTGCCACGAGTATCGATTTCATATTTAGAGCCCAGTGCACTCACTAGCAATGAAAGATTCCCACCGACAAGTTCCCCTTGTGCATTCCCACAACCTAATGTGGTCAATGGAGAAATATCTTCGGTATAATGCAGTTCGATTGGTTCGAACAGCTGATTGAACATACGTGCGGACAAATCATGGAACGTATCTTTCCCTACATCAGATGCAAGCATCGGTCCATGGAATGTCACCACATTGGCGAATTGGCCGATTGTTGTATGGAGGAAAGTGATATCGCTATAACCCCATAAGATTTTCGGTTGTTCCGCCATTAATTGAAAGTCAATTCGGTCAGCGTAACGCCCTGCCCCGTATCCTCCTCCTGCACAAATGATCCCTTTTATGCTTGGATCAGCAAGCATAGCTTGTAAATCTTCCAGACGTTCATCATCGGTACCAGCCAAATAGCCGTGAACGTTCTCTACATGTTTGCCCATTTTGACGTTTAATCCCAGTTGTTCTAAAAATGTGAGCGAGCGTTGCAAGCTTTCTAAGTTGGGAGGACTTGACGGGGCTATAATGCCAATCGTATCCCCTTTTTGTAATCGTGTTGGTCGTATGCGCATGCGTATATTGCTCCTCTCTTCTATTTTCAAAAAAAGTTATTCGCCTAAGTATAACTTCTTTTGAAAACAGAAGGGTGCAGCGCCAGATTGAGACGCCGCAACTTCTTGTTTTTATGTCTTAAAAGTATAAATTTATGGGTATTTATTTCTTTCGAAATCAGTTGTGTCTAGCTCCGCAGGCCAGACCGCACCTCCGTTTCACTGTCTCATTCGAAAACAGGTTTTCGATTCGACAGTTCCAACGTCGGAGTCGGTCTATCATGGCCTGCTCCGCTTTTCTATATTATTCCGCTTTTTTGTCTACCCATTTAAGGTCTAGGTAACCTACTGGGTGACGCACAATTCCAGAAACGCTTGGTTTTTGCAATGCCACTTGGTTATAGAAGTGGATTGGGAAAATCGGCATTTCTTTCATTAATACTTTCTCAGCATTCATCAATAACTGCCAGCGAGCTTCTGCATCTGTTTCTGTTTTTGCATCGGCAATCAGTTTATCGAATTCTGCATTTGCCCAACCAGTACGGTTCATTGATGAACCTGTAACGAAGCTTTCAATCGCGTTCACTGGATCTGCATAGTCGTGTAAGAATGAAGAACGGGACAATTGGTATTTCAATTCTTTTTGTTCAGAAGAGAATACACTTCCTTCTACATTCGCTAATTCCACGTCCACGCCTAAAACTTCTTTAAACTGCGCTTGCAAAGCAACCGCAATGTTTTGATGTGTATCTGAAGTTGAGTACGTTAAAGTAACAGTCGGTAATTTATCGTAGCCTTCTTCTTTCATACCTTCTTCTAACAATTTCTTCGCTTCTTCAGCGTTGAATTCTACTAAATTGCCAACCGTGTCACGGAATTCAGAACCGTCCGGACCTTGGAAGCCGTAAGAAACGAAACCATGCGCTGGTTTTTCACCGTTTTTCGTTACGAATTCAACAATCTCTTCTTGGTTGACTGCTGTTGCGAAAGCTTTACGAATTTTTTCGTTCGTGAAAGGCTCCATTGTTGTGTTGAAACGATAGAAATAAGTACCTGCCTGGTCTTGAATTGATACTTCTTCGCTGTCCATTAAATCAGCAGCCAATTCAGATGGAACGTCAGATACATCTAGTTCATTCGCTTGGTACATTTGGTACTCTGTATTGGAGTCGTTGACCATTGCCCACTCTACTTTATCTAGCTTCACAGTTTTAGCATCCCAATACTCTGGGTTTTTCTCAAATACCATTTTCACATCATGTTCCCATGATGCTAATTGGAATGGACCGTTTCCTACGAATGATTCTGATTCAGTGAACCATTGTGCGTTTTCTGTTGCCACTTTTTCATTGATTGGGAAAAAGCTTGGGTTTGTAATGATATTCAAAAATGCATCAGTTGGTGCAGTTAATTTTACTTCAAATGTTTTTTCATCCAATGCCTTCATTGCTACGTCTTCAATCTTACCTTCACCTGTGTTGAATGCTTCTGCACCTTCGATGAAGTAACCAAGGAAAGCCGCTGGTGAAGCTGTGTTCGGATCCAACATGCGTGTCCAGCCATATACGAAGTCTTTAGCAGTAACTGCGTCTCCATTAGACCATTTTGCATCTTCACGAATGTGGAATGTATATGTCAAACCATCTTCAGATACTTCAATTTTTTCAGCCGTTGCTTCTTCTGGCTGATGGTCTTCGCCTAAACGAGTTAACCCTTCCATCAAGTTGTTCAATGCATTCCAAGAAACAGCATCAAAGCCGACCGATGGATCGAATGATGTTGGCTCGGTGCCGTTGTTCAAGTAAAGCACTTTTTCTTCAGCTGTTTCTGTTTCTTTGTCGTCTTCGCCTTTGTCAGCTGGCTTTTCGCCTGCATCATTATTCGCTGTACATGCTGATAGTACAAGTGCGAATACGGCTGTCAGTAAAAACAAGAGCCATTTCTTCATGTGTGTTTTCCCCCTTGGAATTGTGTTCATGCTTTATGATTATGCACCTAAGTGCGTTCATCCTATTTTTGAGCTGTTTCCATAAACGCTTGTGCACGTTCGTCCTGTAACCAACAATCGACGCGATGAGTAGCTGTTTTAACCGTTGTGTCTGGATGTACGTGTTCACAAACTTCCATTGCAAATGGACATCTCGCTGTAAATGCACACCCTTTAGGCGGCGCAAATAAATCAGGTGGTGTCCCTTCAATTGGCTGCAGTTCTTCAGCAATCAAGTCGAGACGCGGAACCGAATTGAGCAAGCCTTGCGTATACGGATGCTGTGGCGTATAGAAAATCTCACGCTTCGTACCGAGTTCAATGATTTTGCCAGCATACATCACCGCAATACGATCTGCGATTTTTGCTACAACTCCCAGGTCATGAGTGATCAGAACAATCGATACTCCTGTTTTTGCTTGAATTTCTTCAAACAATTCGAGGATTTGCGCTTGAATCGTTACATCTAGTGCAGTTGTCGGTTCATCCGCGATTAATAACTCCGGTTCGCAAATGAGCGCAATGGCAATAACAATCCGTTGACGCATTCCGCCTGAAAACTGGTGAGGATACTGTTTTAAACGTTCTTGCGGATTTGGGATACCCACTAAGCGAAGCATGGCTAGCGCTTTTTCTTTCGCTTCCGCCTTGCTTGCTTTGGTATGTGTGAGCACACCCTCCATCAACTGCTCGCCAATGGTAAGTGTCGGATTGAGCGCCGTCATCGGATCTTGGAAAATCATTGAGATGTCGACACCCTGTATTTTGCGAAGTTCTTTTTTCGTCATATTCGTAAGATTGACATCTTTGAACATCACTTTGCCATCTGAAATACGCCCCGGTGGCTGTGGAATAAGCCCCATAATGGCATTGGATGTCACGGATTTTCCGCAACCCGATTCGCCTACAATTGCAAGCGTCTCTCCTTTTTGGAGAGCAAAGGACACACCACGGACGGCATGTACATTTCCACCATATGTTTTGAATGACACATGTAAATTGTCTACGGACAAAATGATGTCGTCGGTTATGACTTTTTTACGTTTCATTTTTTGCGTGTGCGCCGTCACAACCGCTTGTTGAGTACGACCGACTTCCGCGCGTCTTTCTCTCGCCAATTCCCGGGCGTTTTCTAGTTGCTGTTCGTTCATATGTGTCACCCCCTTAACTTCGGATCAAGTGCGTCTTGTAGTCCGTCACCAAGGACGTTAAATGCAAACATGGTTAATGAAATGAAGAATGCCGGGAAGAATAGTCTCCACCAGTGACCTGATAGGATAACTGGCAAGGCATCATTTGCCATAACACCCCAACTTGCAAATGGGGCTTGAATACCGAGTCCAAGGAAACTCAGGAAGGCTTCCGCGAAAATTGCACTCGGAACCGTCAAGGTCATTTGGACAATGATTGGACCCATGGTGTTCGGCAATAAGTTTCGTCGAATGATTCGTGGTGTTTTTGCTCCAAATGATTTGGACGCTGTCACGAATTCATAGTTTTTGATTTGCAGTACTTGTCCCCTTACAATTCGGGCCATTCCGACCCATCCGGTAACGGTCAGAGCGACAATAATTGTCGTCAAACTTGGACCCATAACAACCAATAATAAAATAACAACTAATAAATGCGGCAAGCCATACAGGACTTCAATGATACGCATCATTATGGCATCCGTACGTCCGCCTTTGTAGCCACTGAAACCGCCATAAATCACACCGATAAAGAAGTCAATCAATGCTGCGGCAAGTCCCACAAACAATGAAATACGAGCGCCATACCAGGTACGTGTAAATACATCGCGTCCCATTTCATCCGTCCCAAACCAGTGTTCACTTGAAGGTGCTTTGTTTTGGTTCGGCAAATCCATGCCATCCACGGGATGCGGAGAGAAAATCGGACCAAAAATCGCAAGTAACGTCAAAAGAACTAAGAAAATTAAACCCGTCATTGCAAGCTTATTTGTGCGAAGTCGACGCCATGCATCTTTCCAATAGGATAATGAAGGTCGAACAACGGCTTCCGCTTCGACTAAATCTCTATCTTTCTTACGGAACCATTCATCAGGTACTTGGTTGGGTGATACGGGTGTCGATTCGTGGTTGATAGTCATCACGCATCCCCCTCTTTCTTATGCAATTTAATACGTGGATCTAGGAATCCATAAACCAAATCGACAATGAATAACATAACTACGAGAATCGTGCTGTAGAATACGGTCGTTCCCATAATGACCGGATAATCCCGGTTGTTGATACTCTCAACGAAGTATTTTCCCATCCCGGGAATTGCAAATATTTTCTCGATGACGAACGTTCCTGTCAGAATCCCAGCAAGCATCGTCCCCATAATTGTGACAACTGGCATTAAGGCATTGCGTAACGCATGTCGTGCAACGATACGAAACGGTGACAATCCTTTTGCTCTCGCCATTTTTATGTAATCCTGCGTCAATACTTCAAGCATCGACGAACGCGTTAAACGTGCAATGATGGCCATTGGACCCGTAGCAAGAGCGAGCACTGGAAGTACCATATGCATCGGGCTCGACCAGGTGGCTGGTGGGAAAATATTATAATCTACTGCCAGTTTTTGAATAAGCAATGTAGCCAGTACGAAGCTTGGTACGGAAATTCCGATTACCGCAAATGTCATTGCAAAGTAATCAATAATCCCGTTATGACGCAGTGCTGCAAAGGTTCCGAGTAAAACACCCGAAATTACTGCTACCAAAATGGTTACCATCCCGAGCTCAAAGGATATCGGGAAGCCACGAGAGAGCAGTTCATTAACCGTTTCATTCGGTTTTTTGATTGAAGGTCCAAAATCCAACGTGACAATGGATTTTAGGTAGTACAAATATTGGACCGGAAGTGGTTCATCCAGCTTGTAAAAGCGCTCTAAATTGGCTTGAATCGTTTCATTTGTCGTACGTTCTTCATTGAACGGCGATCCTGGAATTGAGTGCATCAAGATAAATGTCAGTGTCGCAATGATCAGAATGGTCATGATCATCATTAAGAAACGTTTGATGGTATATGAGAACATATTAAGTCCCCCTTAACAGAACGTCGTTTGCATCGCCAGTTCCACTTGAACTAACATTGCTCGATACGCTTCCAAAATATCTTTTGCTTCAAATTTCACAATCGTTGTTCCTGGTTCTATTTCACAGCCAGGCATAATGGCTGCCCATTCGGCTTGACCATAGTTGGTAAATTCAATTCGTAGCGTTGGGGTTTTTGGTGGGGTAAGTGGTTTAACCAAATGACGATTGTCCACTGCTTTTTGGATTTGTTCAGTCAATAGTGCATGTGATTTTTCCGGATGCATCGTTTTGACCGCTTGGCGAGTGATTGACTCTTTTACTGCAACTGTTGTGATGTTTGGAATGAGTGCCGCTGCTTCACGACATGCTCCGTCATCTCCAGCAACCATGATGACCGGTACACCAAAATGACCCGCCACATATGCATTGAACCCAAGCTCTCCAATTTCCACGTCATTGATGAACATGTTTCGCACTCCAAAAATCATCGAGTGACTCATTACACCTGGTAGACCTGCACGTGAATGATAGCCTGCGAAAATCGCACCATCATAAGTTTCATCGAGTGCCTGTACCATTGAGTAAGGTTTCACACCACCCGTGATCAGCATGGCTTCGGGATGCAAATCTTCAACAAGTAAGTTGTTCATTTGTGAATGGCTATCGTTCACCAAAATATCGGTAGCCCCTTTTTTCAGTAAGCCTTCAATAATGGCATTTGCTTCGTTTGTCATGATACGACGGGCGCGTTCATAGTTGTGTTTCTTCGAATCTACGAAAGTGTGATCAGGTAAACCTGTAATCCCTTCCATATCGATCGAGATAAAAAATTTCATATTCTTGATGTCCCCCTCATGCCATTGACTCATATTTTTATTATTATGAATTTTCACTGATTGTTATTATTAAAAGATATCAAATTTTTTAGAATATTTCAATATAGTTTGAGGTTTTTTTTCGTTTCCCGAAATGTTTTGACGGAGAGAAATTCCACTTCCGACAAAATACTTGAAGACCACAAAATATATCCGAAGGGACCCCAATTAATTTGCTAGTCCCCACGGATAAAATGGCATAGACACCGACACACATCTGCCCTCAATTTTTTCTACAAAAAGATTTCAGTTGACATCTTCTTTCATGCGTACTACGATAGGAACAACTTTTTTGTTCGGGATTTAGGCAGAAGGTGTCGGGAGCGACATCGCCGGTGAGAACACCAAGAGTTGAGATGAGTTGAGTTGAGAAAAATCGATGACAAAGAATAGTAGCACAAGTGCGTCTTCATAGAGAGTCAGCGACTGGTGGAAGCTGATAGGCAACTTGGTGTGAATGGTCTTTGGAGAGTTTCCCAGAATGTCAGTACGGGAAAACGTGTGATCTACGTTACAGGTCCTAAAGCGAAAGCCGTTATTGGCTTTTAATTTGAGGTGGCACCACGGTCATTCCGTCCTCTGTACATGAACTCTTCTGTTCATGTACAGGGGATTTTTTTTGTTTTCCGGGTGCAAATGAGCTGAGCAGAGGAGAGATTTACATGCAAACACATTCAGTAAAAACAGCACGAATTACCATCAACGGGGACACTTTATCGCCCATCGCTATTTTCAAAAGGTTACAGGGAACGCGGAAATTCCTGCTGGAAAGTTCTTTGAAACAAGAAGCGTCGGGTCGCTATTCCTTCATCGGCGCAAATCCAGTGAAAGAATTTCGTGGTTCAGCCAACGATTTGATAGAGCATTCACTTCTAACAGGTGAAATCACTGTGCACTGCGGAAAGCCTATCGAATTATTGAAAACGTTACTTCCCATTGTTGACGATGATCTGGAATTCCCTTTCAATGGTGGTGCAGTTGGCTACATTGGCTATGACGTCATCGCACACTATGAAGACATTGGGCCAGCCCTCCCTGACGAACGTGATATGCCCGATATCCATTTGCTCGTTTATGAAACCGTTGTTGTATATGACCATCAAAAACAAGATGTCACCATTTWGCATAACGGAACAACCCCTTCTCTTATCGATGAGGTTGTACGCCAACTGGCAGTGAAGGAATGTGAAGAAGAATATGTRCAATCTACCCTTCCCTTCATATCCAATGTGAGCAAACAAGCGTTTATTGATAAAGTAGTGCGCGCAAAAGAATGTATCCGGGCAGGAGAAATTTTTCAAATTGTGTTATCTCAACGATTGCAGGCAACGTATACAGGTGACCCTTTCATGCTTTACCGGAAATTAAGGAAAGACAATCCTTCCCCCTATATGTTTTACGTAGATTTTGATGAACATGTAGTGCTCGGTGCATCTCCAGAAAGTTTGATGAGCATTCAAGGTAATCGGGTGACGACAAATCCGATTGCTGGAACTAGACGACGAGGTCACACATCGGAAGAAGATGCACAACTTGAAAAAGAATTGCTCGCCGATCCGAAAGAACTTGCCGAACACCGGATGCTGGTGGACTTGGGAAGGAATGATTTGGGTCGTATTACCGAAGTAGGCAGCGTCCATCTAACGAAATACATGAACATTGAAAAATACCAGCACGTCATGCACATCGTTTCCGAAGTGGCTGGCACGTTGCGTAATGATCAGCATCCTCTTGATGCACTAGTCGCTTGTTTACCTGCAGGAACGGTATCAGGCGCACCGAAAATTCGTGCCATGCAAATCATTCAAGAGTTGGAAAATGTAAAACGAGGTGTGTATGCAGGAGCAGTTGGTTACATCGGTTTTAATGGCAATATCGATATCGCGTTAGCCATTCGAACATTGGTCATCAAAAATCAAACCGCTTATGTCCAGGCAGGTGCAGGCATTGTCTATGATTCCAATCCACTAGCAGAATTCGAAGAGACGTTGCACAAAGCGAAGTCGTTATTGGAGGTGCTGTCATGATTTTGCTGCTAGACCACTACGATTCGTTTACGTACAACTTGTATCAAAGCCTATCAATGCTCGGTGAAGAAGTAAAAGTTGTCAGATATGATGAAATTTCGATAGATGAAATCCGTCAGTTGAACCCAAAAGCAATCGTGCTATCACCTGGTCCTGGGTCACCAAATGACAAGGTGCACTCTTTATCAATCATCAATGAATTCCATCAAACCATCCCAATGCTCGGGGTGTGCTTGGGTCACCAACTTCTTGGAGTGGCATTTGGTGGCAAAATCAAACGGGCAACACTGGTCATGCATGGAAAAGTATCCGCCATTCGGCATTCACATGCAGGCATGTTTGCCTACCTGCCGCAACCCTTACCCGTCATGCGCTACCATTCGCTCGTCTTGGAGGATTTGCCTTCATGTTTTAAAACAACAGCCATTTCGATGGACGATCAAAGTATTATGGCAATTCAACATTTGGATTACCCGCTTTATGGCTTGCAGTTCCATCCAGAATCAATTGGAACGCGTGATGGGGATAAAATCCTTCAAGCCTTTTTAACAGATATAGCTCGGCCAGTAGAGATTTAGTCAGAGGAGAGATTGAGATGAGAAGATTTACAGAGAGTGTACGTAGTGGAACTTCACTGACGTACAGTGAGATGAGAGTAGCAACGAACGCTATGTTTTCAGAAGATATTGCAGGCGTGGATATCGCGAATTTTTTAAGTGCCCTATCAAAAAAAGGCGAAACTACCGAAGAAATAGCTGCACTTGTTGAAGTGTTACGTGAAAATGCTACACAGATTCCTGTTACCTCCCCCCATGTATTCGATAATTGCGGAACTGGAGGCGATGGTTCCCAAAGTTTTAATATCAGCACCTCTTCTGCCTTTGTCTTGGCGGGAGCAGGACTGAAAATCGCCAAGCACGGGAACCGCAGCATTTCGAGCAGAACGGGCAGCGCGGATGTACTCGAAGAGCTTGGCATCGCTTTGGACTTCCAACCACGGGAAGTGGAAGACTTATTAAATCAAACGAATATCGCTTTCTTATTCGCCCCATATGTCCATC
>NZ_JBFUJC010000010.1:0-23516 GCF_056401595.1 Paenisporosarcina sp. P4_E4_2
CTGCTGAAGATGACGAAGGATTCAAGGAACTAGAGCAACAATTTATTCAATCATTGGATGATATTCATAAGCAAATTAATTTAACGGCACAATCTAAAGTACTAGTAATCGGATTAGGAAATCGGACGATTACACCGGATGCAATCGGTCCTTTGGCAATCGACCGTTTTCATGAAGCAATGTTCCATTTTCCATTTGAAACAGGACAAGTTTTATTTTATGCACCGGGTGTAACAGGTCAAACCGGTTTGGAAACAGGTGAGTTTGTTAAAGCGATCTCTGAGCATGTCAAACCAGATTTGATTTTGATTATTGATGCATTAGCAGCACGTAATCAAGATCGCCTATGTAAAACCATCCAGCTGACAAATACCGGTATCCACCCAGGTTCGGGTGTAGGAAATGCGCGAAGTGAAATTTCGTTTGAATCATTAGGAGTTCCTGTAACTGCTATCGGTGTGCCAATGGTTGTGGATGCACCAGTGCTAGTTGTGGATGCGATTGAAACAGTATTCAAAGTGATTTCATCCCAAATCGGGGAGACGACGAAACCATCTTCAGCCCTATCAGTAGGATCATGGCTTAGAAGCTCAGATGAACCCGTAAATGTTGAAGCCATCAAGCCGATTTTCGGTGAATGGGCAGGGTGGTCAAGCGATGAAATCCGAGGACTATTGCAGGAAGTTTTGCCCCCTCATCACCAACAATTATTTGTTACGCCAAAAGAAACAGATACGTGGGTTGTAAGGCACGCAGAAATGATTCAAGCGAGTGTAACGAAATGGCTACAAGAGGATGTTTTTAGTTCTAACCAACCCTAATCCTACGTAAGTTGTAGGAGGAGGGGTGTACAATGCGCAAAACATTGCAGAAAGTCATGAGTTTCTATCTTTTTTTATTTTTAATGCCAATATTAATGATTAAGCTCCCCATGCTGGCATTTGGAACAACGGCCTCAGAAAAAGTTGAAACTCGACCGGTTGCATATGCAGCAAATACGAAAGAAATCACAAATGATTCCACAAAAGAAATCACAGTGAACACCACAGATCACCCAATTAATGTCTTGCTGTATTTCACACATATTCAGGAATCGTACCAACCGATTGTCGAAAAAAAACTAGGCCTGAAAGCAGTTAATTATCATCCTACTGCCAACATATCTAACGTAAGTAACCTTGTTGTCCAGCATTTTAGTTTAAATGGGGATTCAGTCGACGTGCTGCAGTTTGCCAATATGAATAATATGCAGATTAGCGGTGCATATGGGAAAATCCGACCATATCTGCAAAAGCAGTTAGCAAAAAATCACTATGATGTTGTTCTGGATATTCACCGTGATTCCATCAAACGCGAAAAGACAACAATGCAGTCCAATGGCACGTCATATGCGAGAATGTCTTTTGTTGTAGGGGCCGAACATGCAAACTATAAATTGAATGAAGCCTTTGCCAAAGCAATTTCCGATGAGGTAAATGCCATGGTTCCCGACATCTCAAAAGGGGTGTTAGCTAAAACCCGGGATACCGGAAATGGGATATATAACCAAGACCTATCAAGCCACTCTCTTCTAGTTGAACTGGGTGGAATCGAGAACACGGAAGAAGAAATCAATCGGACCATTGCCATCCTGACAAAGGCAATTTCCAACTTCTTTGAGGAGACGCCTGAAACCTAACATTGATGAAAGACATGTTCACTGCTATAATTCTAGATAGTTTAATTAGGAGTGGACATTGCATGAATCGAGAAGAACGTAACAAACGCCAACAGAATATCCGAAACTTTTCAATTATCGCCCATATCGATCACGGTAAATCAACATTAGCCGATCGAATTTTAGAGCAAACCAAAGCATTGACTTCAAGAGAAATGAAAGCTCAACTTCTCGATTCAATGGATTTAGAGCGTGAACGTGGAATTACGATTAAATTGAATGCTGTACAACTGAACTATCGCGCTAAAGACGGCGAAGATTACACGTTCCATTTAATCGACACACCAGGACACGTCGATTTCACATATGAAGTATCCAGAAGTTTAGCTGCCTGCGAAGGGGCTATTCTTGTTGTAGATGCAGCACAAGGAATCGAAGCACAAACATTGGCTAACGTTTATTTAGCGTTAGATAATGAACTTGAAATTTTACCGGTCATCAATAAAATTGATTTACCGGCAGCTGATCCAGAACGCGTTCGCGGAGAAATTGAAGAAGTCATTGGTCTTGATGCTTCTGAAGCTGTACTTGCTTCCGCAAAAGCTGGAATTGGTATTGAAGACATCTTAGAACAAATCGTTGCTAAAGTGCCTGCACCTACTGGTGATCCCGAAGCGCCTTTAAAAGCGCTTATCTTTGATTCTCTTTATGACCCGTACCGCGGAGTAGTAGCGTACATACGTGTCATGGAGGGGACGGTCCGCCCTGGGGACAAGATCCGCATGATGGCAACCGGAAAAGAATTTGAAGTGATTGAAGCGGGTGTGTTTACGCCGAAGGCAACACTTCGTGACGAATTGACTGWAGGAGACGTAGGTTTCTTAACTGCAGCAATCAAAAATGTTGGAGATACACGTGTAGGGGATACAATCACACATGTTGCAAATCCTGCAACTGAATCCTTACCTGGTTACCGTCGATTGAACCCGATGGTGTATTGTGGTTTGTACCCAATTGACACGTCTAAATACAATGACTTACGTGATGCTCTAGAAAAGCTTGAGCTGAATGACGCTGCATTACAATTTGAGCCAGAGTCTTCTCAGGCACTTGGTTTTGGATATCGTTGTGGATTCCTTGGACTTCTTCATATGGAAATCATTCAAGAACGTTTGGAACGCGAATTCAACATTGATTTAATTACGACTGCTCCAAGTGTAATTTACGATGTTCATATGACAGATGGTCAGATTAAAAAAGTGGACAACCCATCGATGATGCCAGACCCACAAAAAATCGACCGCATCGAAGAGCCATATGTTAAAGCTACCATCATGGTACCGAATGATTTCGTAGGTGTGGTGATGGAACTTTGTCAAAAGAAACGTGGTAATTTCATGACGATGGATTWCATCGACAAAACGCGTGTAAGCATTATTTATGAAGTACCACTTTCTGAAGTCGTGTACGATTTCTTTGACCAATTGAAATCAGGAACGAAAGGCTATGCGTCATTTGACTATGAATTGATCGGATACAAACCTTCGAAACTTGTGAAGATGGATATCCTGTTGAATGCTGAACAAGTGGATGCATTAAGCTTTATCGTTCATAATGACTTTGCTTACGAACGCGGAAAAATTATTGTTGAGAAATTAAAGAAATTGATTCCAAGACAACAATTTGAGGTGCCGATACAAGCAGCAATTGGACAAAAAATTGTCGCTCGTTCGACAATCAGTGCAATCCGTAAAAACGTTCTTGCAAAATGTTATGGTGGAGATATTTCACGTAAACGTAAACTTCTTGATAAACAAAAAGAAGGTAAGAAGCGTATGAAACAAGTAGGTTCAGTTGAAGTACCACAAGAAGCGTTCATGGCCGTATTGAAGATGGACGAAGATTGATCAAATAGGTTTGTTAATGGAGGCTACTAGTTGGCCTCCTTTTTCTATAAGAAAGAAGGAAATGCCATGATTAAAGGAGCTTATATTCATATTCCTTTTTGTCATCAAATTTGTCACTACTGTGATTTCAACAAAGTGTTCTTTAAGAATCAACCGGTAGACGAGTATATCGAAACACTCGGCATGGAAATGAAGATGTTTGTTGAAAAGTACAAAGATCATTTACATATGGATACGATTTTTCTGGGTGGAGGAACACCTACAGCGCTGAGTGCGGATCAATTGGAAAGATTGTTCGAACTCATCAAACAACATATTCCGATGCAACATGTGCAGGAATTTACATCTGAAGCAAATCCAGATGAACTGACACACGACAAATTAGTTGTCATGAAAAACAATGGGATTAACCGTTTGAGCTTAGGTGTACAAAGTTTCGATGCGGATATACTAAGTCGCTTAGGTCGCACTCATTCAAACGAACATGTATACAAAACCATTCAAATGGCTAAAGATATCGGATTCACCAATATCAGCATTGATTTGATGTACGGCCTTCCGGGGCAAACAATGGACCAGTGGAAATATACACTGGACAAAGCGCTTGAACTGGATTTACCGCACTACTCCGCATATTCATTAATCGTCGAACCAAAGACGGTTTTTTATAATTTGATGACAAAAGGCAAATTGATTTTGCCGGGCGAAGACTTGGAAGCGGATATGTATGACGTGTTAATGACTGAAATGAAATCAAGAGGCATTCACCAATACGAAATCAGTAATTTTGCAAAGCCAGGTTTCCATTCGAAACATAACAATCTGTATTGGGACAATGTAGAATACGCAGGATTTGGTGCTGGGGCACATGGATACGCCTTAGGAAATCGCTATGCAAATATTGGTCCGATTAAAAAATATATGGACGCACTAGTAAGTAGAGAGTTTCCGGTGWATTCCATTCATGAAGTGACAGCTGTTGAAAGAATGGAAGAAGAAATGTTTTTGGGCTTACGAAAAGTTGCAGGAATCAATAAAAACAGCTTTGAAGAAAAGTTCGGCAAATCATTGGAAGAAATGTATGGACAAGTACTATCCAAGCATGTTGCAAGTGGCTCCATGATTAGCAACGAAGATAGCGTCGCTTTAACTCGAAAAGGAAGATTTATCGGAAATGAAATTTTCCAATCTTTTTTAATGGAATAAATAATCGTATCCGTTGACTTTAGTCAACGGATTTGATAATTTATGTATGAGTATTAGCACTCGCAAGAGATGAGTGCTAACAGAGGTGATAATAATGTTAACGAACCGACAATTGCTCATATTGCAAGTAACAGTTGATGACTTCATTGAGACCGCTCAACCAGTGGGATCAAGGCAGCTTTCCAAAAAAGAGGAAGTGCCGTTCAGTCCTGCGACGATTCGAAATGATATGGCTGATTTAGAAGATTTAGGTTATTTGGAAAAAACGCATACGTCGTCAGGTCGCATTCCTTCTGAAAAAGGATATCGATTTTATGTTGACCATTTACTTACGCCTCAACTTGCTTCATCAGATGACATGCAGCAAATTCAATCTGTCTTCCAGGAAAGAATTACTGAGACGGAACAAGTAATTCAAAAAACGGCCATGATATTGTCCGAATTAACGAGTTATACATCGATTTTGCTCGGACCTGATGTGCGTAAACACCGAGTTAAAAGATTTTCGATTGTTCCTTTAACCAATGATTCGGCAGTCGCAATCATCATAACGGATTCTGGTCATGTTGAAAATCGATTGTTCCAATTGCCGCAAGGTCTGACAGCATCTGATATTGAAAAGATGGTAAACATCTTAAATGAACAGCTGACCGGTGTTCACTTGCATGAACTTCAACGTGTGCTTGAAAAAGAAGYGGCCGCTTTGTTAAAACAGCATATTGGTCGTTACGGTGAACTCATGGCTTCATTTGGCGCAGCTATCTCGAGCCCACATGAAGAAAAAGTATTCTATGGCGGCAAATCCAAACTGCTTCATCATCCAGAGTTCAGTGACCTCCAGAAGGCTCGCGGCTTAATTACGATGATGGATCAAGCTAATCAAATTTCAACTTTGTTTTCACCGAACCAAGCGGGTATTCACATTCGCATCGGTTCTGAGAATAACCTTTTGGAAATGGAAGAATGTAGTGTCATTACAGCATCCTATACCATTGGGGAAGAACAAATGGGCTCCATAGCTATTATTGGCCCAACTAGAATGGATTATCGACGAGTTGTCACTTTACTGGATGTCATGAGTGGCGATCTGTCTCGTGAACTTACTCGCATTTTGCGTGGTTCACGATAAAGAAGGAGGAACTAAACGTGTCGCAATCTGAAGAAAAAGAAGTTGTCTCAAACACGGAAGAAAAAGAATCTGTGGAAGTTTCTGAACAACCTACGGGTACTGAAGAACAGCTGACAGGTCAAGAAACAAACAATGAAGAGCCATCTGAGCTCGAATTGCTACAAAAACAATTAGACGAAGAAACAAACCGTCATTTGCGTCTGCGTGCAGACTATGAAAATTTTAAGCGTCGAGCGCATTTGGACCGTGAAGCTGCGGATAAATATAAGGCACAGAACTTGCTTTCAAACTTATTACCAGTGCTTGATAATTTCGAGCGTGCCATGCAAGTAGAGTCGGCTTCGGAAGAATCACAATCTTTGCGTAAAGGCTTAGAGATGGTCTACAAGACATTGGTTGAAGCAACCGAAAAAGAAGGTTTACAAGTAATCGAAGCCGAAGGTGTTGAGTTTGACCCGAATTTACATCAAGCAGTTATGACCGAATCGGACGACTCAAAAGCATCAGGTATCGTGTTACAAGAGTTGCAAAAAGGATACAAGTACAAAGACCGTGTGCTTCGACCAACAATGGTAAAAGTAAACGAATAACTTAACTTTCATACTTCTAGGAGGAATTATAGAATGAGCAAAATTATCGGTATTGACTTAGGAACAACAAATTCATGTGTATCAGTTCTTGAAGGTGGAGAACCAAAAGTTATCCCAAATCCAGAAGGTAACCGCACAACACCATCTGTTGTCGCATTCAAAAACGGCGAACGCCAAGTTGGGGAAGTAGCGAAACGTCAATCAATCACGAACCCGAACACAATTCAATCAGTTAAACGCCATATGGGTACTGATCATAAAGTAGAAGTTGAAGACAAAGAGTACACTCCACAAGAAGTTTCAGCTATGATTCTTCAATACCTTAAAGGGTACGCAGAAGATTACTTGGGTGAAAAAGTAACAAAAGCAGTAATTACAGTTCCTGCTTATTTCAACGATGCTGAGCGTCAAGCAACTAAAGATGCTGGTCGTATCGCTGGTCTAGAAGTAGAACGTATTATTAACGAACCAACTGCAGCTGCTCTTGCATACGGTTTAGACAAAATGGATCAAGACCAAACGATTTTAGTATATGACCTTGGTGGCGGTACGTTTGACGTATCAATCCTTGAACTTGGCGATGGCGTATTCGAAGTGCGTTCAACTGCCGGTGACAACCGTCTTGGTGGGGATGATTTCGACCAATTGTTAATGGATTATTTCGTTGCTGAGTTCAAAAAAGAAAACGGTATCGATTTATCTAAAGACAAAATGGCTACTCAACGTTTGAAAGATGCAGCTGAAAAAGCGAAAAAAGATCTTTCTGGAGTAACATCTACTCAAGTTTCATTACCATTCATCACTGCAGGCGAAGCAGGTCCATTACATTTGGAAATGACTTTAAGCCGCACGAAATTTGATGAATTAACAGCTTCATTAGTAGAACGTACAATGGTGCCAACGCGTCAAGCATTAAAAGATGCTGACCTTTCACCTTCACAAATCGACAAAGTTATTTTAGTTGGTGGATCTACGCGTATCCCAGCGGTACAAGAAGCAATTAAGAAAGAAACAGGCAAAGAACCACATCGTGGTGTTAACCCGGATGAAGTAGTAGCAATGGGTGCAGCCGTGCAAGGTGGCGTATTAACAGGAGACGTTAAAGACGTAGTACTTCTTGACGTAACTCCACTATCTCTTGGTATTGAAACAATGGGTAGCGTGTTCACGAAATTAATCGAGCGCAACACGACGATTCCAACATCAAAATCACAAACTTTCTCAACAGCTGCTGATAATCAACCAGCTGTAGATATTCACGTTTTACAAGGTGAGCGTCCAATGGCTACTGACAACAAAACGTTAGGTCGTTTCCAATTGGCTGACATTCCACCAGCACCACGTGGCGTACCTCAAATCGAAGTAACTTTCGATATTGATAAAAATGGTATCGTAACAGTTAAAGCAAAAGATTTAGGAACTCAAAAAGAACAAAACATTACAATCCAATCAAATACGGCTTTAACTGACGAAGAAATCGATCGTATGGTGAAAGAAGCGGAAGCAAATGCTGAAGCGGATAAAGCGCGTAAAGAAGAAGCTGAATTGAAAAATGAAGCGGATCAAATGGTCTTCATGACCGAAAAAACATTAAAAGATCTTGAAGGCAAAGTTTCTGAAGAAGAAAAGAAACAAGCTGAAGACGCGAAGGACGAGTTAAAAGCTGCTCTAGAAGCTGGTAACTTGGAAGATATCCGCACGAAAAAAGACAAGCTGAATGAAATCGTGCAAGCATTGACGATGAAACTGTACGAACAAGCTGCAGCTGAAGCTCAAGGAGCAGAAGGTGCAGAAAGCACTAAAAAAGATGACGGTGTCGTAGACGCTGAATTCGAAGAAGTAAACGACGATAACAACAAGTAAGACAAGATAGACAACCGAAAAAGTCAAAGTCTGGAATACCGACTTTGGCTTTTTCAATGTCTTTGGCATTGCGGATATTCGCGTGTTACAATAGATGCTATGTGAAAGTTTGATCAGGAGTGTGACAAATGAATAAACGAGATTACTATGAGGTACTTGGATTAACAAAAAGTGCTTCAAAAGAAGAGATAAAAAAAGCATATAGAAAATTGTCGAAACAATTCCATCCCGATATCAACAAAGCTGCGGATGCTGTCGATAAATTCAAAGAAATAACAGAAGCATACGAAGTGTTGAGCGATGACCAGAAAAAAGCTCAATATGACCAGTTCGGGCATGCTGGACCGAATCAAGGTTTTGGTGGATTCGGTGGAGGAGCAGACGGATTCGGATTCGATGATATCTTCAGTTCATTCTTTGGTGGTGGAGGATCACGTCGTCGTGACCCAAATGCACCGCGTAAAGGTGATGATTTACAGTATTCAATGACGATCGATTTTGAAGAAGCTGTTTTCGGTAAAGAGACTGAAATTGAAATTCCAAAAGAAGAAACATGTGATACTTGCCACGGAAATGGTGCGAAACCAGGTACAGCACCTGAAACTTGTCATCACTGTCAAGGTACGGGCCAGTTAAATGTGACGCAGGATACGCCTTTTGGACGTATGGTAAATCGCCGTGCATGTCATCACTGTCAAGGTACAGGCAAGTTAATCAAAGATAAATGTGCAACATGTCATGGACAAGGCACAATGAAAAAACGCAAGAAAATTAAAGTGACGATTCCTGCGGGTGTTGATGATGGTCAACAACTACGTGTTTCCGGACAAGGCGAGCCAGGTAAAAATGGCGGCCCAGCTGGTGATTTATATGTAGTCTTCCGCGTTAGATCTCATGATCGATTTGAACGTGACGGGGATGACATTTATTTCGAATTGAAATTAACGTTCCCTCAAGCATCTTTAGGCGATGAAATTGAAGTGCCTACTGTAAACGGCAAAGTGAAACTGAAAATTCCAGCCGGCACGCAATCTGGTACGACTTTCCGCCTTAAAGGTAAAGGCGTGAAGAATGTACATGGTTATGGAATTGGTGATCAACACGTAGTAGTGAAAGTAATGACGCCATCTAAACTGACCGAGAAACAAAAACAACTGCTTAGAGATTTTGCTGAAATTAGTGGCGATATCCCGGAAGAACAAGGCAGTTCATTATTTGATAAAATCAAGCGCACGATAAAAGGTGACTAAGGAGTTGACGCAGGTGAAGTGGTCAGAGCTATCCATTCATACGACGCATGAAGCGGTAGAAGCAGTTTCGAATATTTTGCACGAAGCAGGGGCAAGTGGTGTAGTCATTGAGGATTCCGAGGAGTTCGCACGTGAACGTGAAGACAGATTCGGTGAAATTTATGCATTGAATCCAAATGATTTCCCGACAGAAGGAGTTATTCTGAAAGCGTATTTACCTGTTACAAGTTTTTTAGGGGAAACAGTCGAAGAAGTGAAGCTCGCGATCAATAACCTGATTAATTATGATATCAACATCGGCGACAACATCGTGAAAATAAGTGAAGTCAATGAAGAAGAATGGGCGACAGCATGGAAAAAATACTATCACCCAGTGAAAATTTCGGAACGCTTTACAATTGTCCCTACGTGGGAAACATACGAACCAGTTGCGACAGATGAATTGATTATCGAACTGGATCCGGGAATGGCGTTCGGTACGGGAACACATCCTACAACAGTAATGTGTCTGCAAGCACTTGAGAAAACCGTTAAACCTGGTGATTATGTAACAGACATCGGCACCGGTTCGGGTGTCCTGGCAATCGGGGCGGCATTACTCGGAGCAAAACATGTTCATGCACTTGATTTGGATGAAGTAGCAGTGCGTTCTGCGAAAATTAATGTCAAGCTGAACAAAGTTCAAAACACGACAGATGTAGTTCATGGTAACTTACTGGATACGGTCAAAGAACCATCTGACGTTGTGGTTGCGAATATTTTAGCTGAAATTATTATGTCCTTTACACAAGATGCATTCAAAGTCGTGAAAGAAGGCGGCATGTACATTACTTCAGGAATCATTGGGGCTAAAAAAGACGATGTTAAACAATCACTTGAAGCTGCTGGATTTGAGATTGAAGAAGTAATGATGATGGAAGATTGGGTTACAATCATTTCGAAAAAACCAGTGAAGGAATAAAGCAAAAATGCAAAGATACTTTATCCCTCAACAATTCGAAGATGGAATTGCGATTATTTCAGGCGATGATGCCAAACATATTCAAAAAGTAATGCGTATGCAAGAAGGTCAATCTATTATTGTCGTTTCGGATGGCCATGCTTATGAAGCAACAATTGATGGTTTTGAAGGTCAGGATGTCCGCGTGAAAAAATCATCTGAATCGTTACGCTCAAACGAACTGCCGAAAARAGTAACGATTTGTTGCGGATTGCCTAAAGGTGAGAAATTGGATTTGATCACTCAAAAAGCAACAGAACTTGGCATGCATGAACTTATTCTCTTTGAGGCTGAACGTTCCGTTGTAAAATGGGATGCCCAAAAAGGCAGTAAAAAACAGCAACGTTTGCAAAAAATCGCCAAAGAAGCTGCAGAACAATCTCATCGTAATGTGGTTCCCGCTATCCAAGATATTGTGACTTTCAAGCAGCTACTGCAGATGACCGAGAAGTATGATGTTTGTTTTGTTGCTGATGAAGAAGATGCCAAGTTGGAAAAACGAACACGCTTTGCTGAAATTTTATCAAAAACAAATGAGCAACAATCCATTTGTGTTGTGTTTGGACCTGAAGGCGGTTTGTCCCGAACAGAAATACACGCACTTATGGATCGAGGATTTCAATCGATTTCCTTAGGACCACGTATTCTTAGAGCGGAAACAGCTCCTTTATATGTACTGTCTGCAATTTCCTACGAATTTGAATGAGATGTTCAAGTCTTGGCGATACTAAATCCGAGGATTAGCGTGATTTATCGAACAGTTGTATGACTTGGTACGCAAAACAATCCAGTACATTTCGGTGTACTGGATATTTTAATGTAGCTGGGAATTTTAGTATTCCCGACTGGGTTGCGCGAATAGAAGACCCAAAACCGCTAATAGTCAATATTCGACTGACGATTTGCTTTGAAGTGAAAAAAGCGCACTGGTGTCAACTTTAAGTGATTTGTAGTGAAAAGTAACGACTAACATGGTAAAATCAAGAGGTACGGACAACTTCCGAAAGGGTGAAATCATTTTGACTACAAATATTGCGTCAATGATCGATCATACATTATTAAAACCTGAAGCTACAAAAGAACAAATTGAGAAACTTTGTGCTGAAGCTAAAGAATACACATTTGCATCTGTTTGTGTAAATCCTACTTGGGTAAAAACATCTGCTGAACTTTTAACAGGAACTCCTGTAAAAGTTTGTACAGTAATCGGTTTCCCACTTGGTGCATCTACACCTGAAACGAAAGCATTTGAAACTACGGATGCAATCAATAACGGTGCTGGTGAAATTGACATGGTATTAAATGTCGGCGCTATGAAATCTCAAGACATGGATTTAGTAAAACGAGACGTAGAAGCAGTAGTAAATGCTGCTAAAGGGAAAGCAATTGTGAAAGTAATTTTAGAAACTTGTTTGCTAACTAAAGAAGAAATTAAAGTAGCAAGCCAACTTTCTAAAGATGCTGGAGCGGATTTTGTTAAAACATCTACTGGTTTCTCAACAGGTGGAGCAACATTTGAAGACGTTGCTTTAATGCGTGAAGTAGTAGGTCCAGACCTTGGTGTGAAAGCATCTGGTGGCGTTCGCAGCTTGGAAGATGTTCAAAAAATGATCGAAGCAGGGGCTACACGAATTGGTGCAAGCTCAGGCGTACAGATTGTGCAAGGATTAACTTCTAACTCAGACTATTAATTATCAAGAACGTATTGACCAAAATGATATGATACGATATAATTTTGGAGTACATAACACTAGGTTATGTATTGACGTGTGTTCGGAGGGAGGGAAAGAGAGATGTCAAAAACTGTCGTTCGCAAAAACGAATCGCTTGAAGATGCTCTTCGCCGCTTCAAACGTACTGTTTCTAAAAGTGGAACAATACAAGAGGTTWGAAAWCGCGAGTTTYATGAAAAACCRAGYGTAAAGCGTAAAAAGAAATCAGAAGCTGCGCGTAAACGTAAGTGGTCAATTCCCATAATCCCTACGTTCTTAACACGTACTACTTGATGACTAAAGAAATTTCATATGTAAGCCGAGAAATCTCCGGATTTCTCGGCTTATTTTATTTTTCTAAGGATTTGAATTTAGTAGTGAGTTACACCTTCTTTTCGTTGAATGGACTGAAAACCACGACGAGTTGACGGAAATTTCTCTTTGGTCACTGGACATAACCCCTAAGGTTCAACAAAAATAGACAAAACCATAACTACAAATCCTATCGAAATTCAATTGTGTCATTAACATTCATCTTCCCACTCAATCAGCAACTTCTTCCAAGTTTTTTTCTTCATTATGAATCTTTTATCCTGTTCATCCGTACATACTATAGAAAGCCGAATTGTTACATAGATAAGGAGGGGCGTTATGAGATGGACGCGGGTCGTAAGTGGGTATTTACTGCTCTTCATTTCCATTCTATTAATCTTGCCTAGTTTGCCCGTCAACGCATCGGAAATTTATCGGATACCTATAAAGGATGAAGTGGAAAAAGGGCTATATGCCTTTTTGCAACGCGCTTTTGAAGAAGCTGAAGAAGCGGGTGCTGATGTTGTGATTTTAGACATCAATACACCTGGTGGATTTGTGGATTCTGCTGAAAACATCGCAAAATTAATGGATGAGACACCATTGAAAACGGTCGCGTTTATTAATCACAATGCGTTATCTGCCGGTGCCTTTATAGCATTGCATGCAGATGAAATTTACATGGTGCCTAGCGGCCGTATAGGTGCTGCTAAAGTCATAGATGGAGCAGGGAATGCTGCGGAAGAGAAAGCCAATAGTGCTTGGTTGACATCGATGAAAACGGCAGCAGAATCTTCAGACCGTGATCCATTATACGCTTTGGCAATGGCGGATGAATCTATAGACTTACCAGAATACCGAGCAGGAGAAGGTAAACTTCTTACGCTGTCAGCTACTGAAGCTGAGAAAGTAGGCTATTCAGAGGGGACCGTTGCTTCAATCGATGAATTGCTGCAGAAATTGGAACTTAAAGAGGCCACTGTTACTTCGGTAAATGAAACATTTGCAGAGAAAGTAGCGCGATTTGTTACTAACCCAATTATTGTACCCATTCTGTTGTCTATCGCAAGCCTTGGATTGGTTGTTGAATTATATTCACCTGGATTCGGAGTGGCTGGAACGATGGGCTTAACCGCGATAGGTTTATTCTTTTTCGGTCATATGGTTGCAGGGTTGGCAGGTTATGAATCCATTATTCTCTTTGTCATTGGAGTCGGGTTTATAATAGCCGAACTATTCCTCCCTGGTGCGATTGCAGGTATTATAGGGGCAGCGTTAATTATCGGTAGTATACTTCTTGCGGGGGGCAATGTAGTTCACATGGGAATTGCCGTGTTGATTGCATTGATTGTCGCAATCTTAGGAATGGTGATACTCATGAAATTCTTTGGAAAGAACCTCAAGGTGTTCAACAAAATTATTTTGAAAGATGCCACGGATACTGAACATGGTTATGTTTCTAACGTCAACCGGTATGAATTATTAGGCAGAATGGCTGTAAGCATGACACCACTTCGTCCTTCTGGAACAATTATGCTGGATGGTGAAAGGATCGATGCAGTCACTGAAGGTGGCTACGTGGATGCAAATAAAGTTGTAAAAATTATTAAAGTTGAAGGCTCCCGTACAGTTGTCCGGGAAGTCAAAGAAGGGGAGAATGAAGCATGATTGAAGGAATTACTGGAAGCACAATCAGCATTATCATAGCCATTATAGCCGCGTTTATTCTTTTGGCTATTTTCATGACGTTTGTACCAATCGCGTTGTGGATCTCGGCATTAGCAGCAGGTGTACGCATCAGCATATTTACATTA
The DNA here is from genome assembly GCF_056401595.1 of Paenisporosarcina sp. P4_E4_2. Taxonomy (NCBI): domain Bacteria; kingdom Bacillati; phylum Bacillota; class Bacilli; order Caryophanales; family Caryophanaceae; genus Paenisporosarcina; species Paenisporosarcina sp. P4_E4_2. The sequence continues at coordinate 14,441 of NZ_JBFUJC010000010.1, forward strand.
GTGGGGATGAGATTACGTCGAGTAATTCCATCACGTATCGTCAATCCGTTAATTAAAGCACATAAAGCAGGACTTTCTGTTTCAATTAATCAACTAGAAAGTCACTATTTGGCGGGTGGTAATGTTGACCGAGTAGTAAATGCATTGATCGCCGCTCATAGAGCAAATATTGATTTGCCATTCGAACGTGCAGCAGCAATCGACCTTGCAGGCCGTGATGTGCTGGAAGCCGTTCAAATGTCTGTTAACCCGAAAGTAATTGAAACGCCGTTTATTGCCGGTGTTGCGATGAATGGTATCGAAGTGAAAGCGAAAGCACGTATTACTGTTCGTGCTAACATCGATCGTCTAGTTGGTGGTGCGGGTGAAGAAACAATTGTAGCCCGTGTTGGTGAAGGGATTATCTCAACTATTGGTTCTAGTGAAAATCATAAAAGAGTTCTAGAAAATCCTGATATGATTTCTCAAACTGTATTATCAAAAGGTCTTGATTCTGGTACGGCTTTTGAGATCTTATCCATTGATATCGCGGACGTTGATATCGGTAAAAACATTGGTGCCGAACTACAAACAGAGCAAGCGGAAGCTGACAAGAAAATTGCGCAAGCTAAGGCTGAAGAACGTCGCGCAATGGCAGTAGCTACTGAACAAGAGATGATTGCCAAAGTTCAGGAAATGCGCGCGAAAGTAGTAGGAGCAGAAGCAGAGATTCCTCTAGCTATGGCAGAAGCTTTACGTGAAGGAAATATCGGAGTTATGGATTATATGAATTATAAAAATCTACAAGCTGATACAAGCATGCGCGATTCTATCAGTAAAATGGGTGGCGACAAATCTAAAACTGATCTAACTAAAGATTAATCTGGATCAGTAGCCCTTTAAGGAGGGATTCGACAGTGGAACCAATCATTTTTGCGATTATTGCATTTGTTATTAGTGCAATTTTCAAACGGAAAAATGCAAGTGATGATGGTGGGAAAACAAAACCATTTCTGCCTCAATCATCAAATCAACAATCCATGAAAAAGCTTGAAGATTATGCGAAAGAAATATACGGAGATGTGCAAAAACAAATCTCTAAAAGACAAATACAAGCAGCACCAAAACCTGAAGTGATCCAGCAAATGAAGCATGTGAATGAAACTGTATTGCCTGTAAAGGAAAAAGAGAAGACAGCACCAACATCCGCTGCTCGTCCAGGAAGACTTTCCTTGCACCAGTCAAAAGAAGTCATCAGGACTACATCTTCTGATTCAATTTCACTGGTTCCGTCTTCAGAAAAGGAATTGCTTCAAGCGATTGTTTTTTCGGAGATTTTAGCTCCTCCAAAATCGAAACGTTAACTCATGACCTCCTGTCTGTCAGCATATGCTGATGGAAAGGAGGTCTTTTATTGTTAAACAATCATTTGCAATTGACCCCATTTATCCATATTGACGACTTTCAATCTATCCGTGTGAATGGACCCTTTGAATTACTGTCACTCAGTCCTCATTCATGTCAGTTAAGGGGACAAGGATTTGCTTTGACTATAGAATCTGGTGAAACGATTATTTCCACCATGAATGTAGATGAAGTCACGATCAGTGTTCGAGATTTAACAAAACTGGAACTTCGAAAAATGGATATGGTCTAATGGGATCTATAGAAAGCAGTCGAAAAATCACTTGTCAAATAAAGCCCCATGATCAAACATATTCTTTTCTTCAAGCTTTAAAAGTAAATAAAGTTTACATAATAAAATTATCTACAAATAAATCGGGAACGACATTTACGATTTACGAAAAAGACATTCCAAAGGTACGGAAAATCAGAAAGCAATTCAGGATACCTATACACTTTTCGCGACCTSATAATACACAGGTAATTCACTTTCATTGGTCAGTGCTCGCGGGATTACTAGGATTTATTTTAGTTCCATATATCTGTTCTTTATTTTTATGGCAAATATCTATAGAAGATGTGTCCGACGAACGACAAGTAAAGTTGGAGCAGGAGCTGCATAAATTAAATGTAATCGAAAGAAAAAGCCTAAAATCACTGGTACCTGATTCTGAGATTCGACAAGTTATATTAGCGAACAATCACGATCTGTCCTGGATTCATATCAAGCGAACAGGAGCAAAAATGCATCTTACTTCTGTACCTGCACCTGTCATTATCCGAGAGCAAGTGGATAAAACGGGACCTTCGGATCTAGTAGCTTTGCGAAAAGGAGTAATTACCCACTATGACCTCCGCTCCGGAGAACGTTTGGTACCGATCAATGCAACGGTCAAAAAAGGAGACAGACTGGTAACAGGGCTTCTGAAACAAGGGAATAAAAATTTGGTTGTTGGTGCAGAAGGGCAAGTATTTGCTGACTATTGGCTTGAAATGTCTTTTCAATTACCAACAAAAATTGTTTATGATAAGTTCGTGTCTGAAGAAGTAAAAATACTACAAGTATCTCCGGCATGGAAATCGTTTAAAAAAGAGCAGAACGTAGAGCGGCTGATCGAATTGTTCAAAAGTGCTTTCAGGGTTGAGCGAAACACCATCGTAGAAAAATCGTCAGTAACTGTGAATGAACAATGGATTAAAGAAGCGTTTATACCCATGTTAAGAATGAGAACAGCATCAACGTTATCTCCAAATGGAAAGATTAAGGATGAAAAAATTTTACACATGACGTGGTCAAATGATACAGTAAAAGGGAAAGTATTGTATTACATGAATGATAATATTGCAGGTAAAAGTCCTATACATCAAGGAGACTGAGAATGCAGGAAGAACATTATACGGAATTACACGTTCAAGATCCAAATGAAGCCATCTTACTGCTAGGAATTTCTGATGGCAATATGAAATTGATTGAACAAGAACTTGGCGTACAGGTCATTACCCGAGGCGAAGCCATTCGTCTAGTAGGAGATGTCGAAAAACGTGCAATTGCTAAACAACTAATTGAACAACTATTAAAAGTTATTAAAAAAGGAATAAATATTAATCAACGTGACGTAAGTACAGCTATAGAAATGAGTACAGCTGGGACTTTAGAGTATTACGCGGAGTTGTACGATGAAGAAATTGCCCGCAATGTCAAAGGGAAAGCGATACGTGCCAAAACAATAGGTCAGCGTGAATATATTCATGCGATTCGTCACAAAGATTTGGTGTTTTGTATTGGACCCGCTGGTACGGGAAAAACGTATCTGGCTGTTGTTCTTGCCACACAAGCGTTAAAAAACGGTCATGTAAAACGTATCATTTTGACTCGTCCTGCTGTTGAAGCAGGGGAGAGCTTAGGGTTCTTGCCAGGCGACTTGAAAGAGAAAGTAGATCCTTATTTACGTCCTTTGTATGATGCACTTCATGATGTACTGGGAACGGAGCAAACGACGCGCTTTTTGGAAAGAGGAACGATAGAAATTGCTCCTCTAGCTTATATGCGTGGACGTACACTTGATGATGCATTTGTCATTTTAGATGAGGCTCAAAATACGACGAAAGCTCAAATGAAAATGTTTTTAACACGACTGGGCTTCGGCTCGAAAATGGTGATCACTGGAGACAAAACGCAAATCGATTTACCGCGTGGTGCAGAGTCCGGACTGAAAGTTGCCGAGAAGATTTTGCACAATGTCAGTGGCATCCACTTCCAGATGCTCGAGCAAGGAGACGTTGTCCGTCATCCGCTCGTCGCAAAAATTATTCATGCATACGAAGAACAGCAGCCGGAATAGGGCTGCTGTTTTTTTACTTTTGGCAGATTTAATTTTTCATATTGTTTATCATTACACTTTCGTTGGACTCGAAATCTGCATTAGCCGGCCATCATGAAACCACATTCGTTTTTTGTAACGTACACTTGAGCAAACAGCATGCTCCGCATGAGTCCGAAAGTATGAAAACCAGATACTTGTAGGACTACCGCTTCAGCTCTTGAGGATTGGCAGGGTTGGCTTGAAAATTCATTTCTTAGAATCAAAGCTTGGATGAATGGTGGCTTCTTTTTGTCCACTCGCATGAGGTTATTGACCAGTCAGGACTGATGACTGACCATTTATCACAATTTTTGTCCATTCAGCAATAGTTGCCGTCCATTCGAAAACACTTTCTGTCCATTCGCTTGGACACGGACACTCAGTCATTACCAGAAACACATACATACAAAAAAACCTGACATTTTGTAAGGAGTCAGGTTATTTATCTTATTTTAAGAAAAAGTATGCGCAAATACATTCTTTCATTTCTTTTCAATCAACTAGTCTACGAATCTATGAGTGTTGTTGCATTACGCAGTTCATAAATCTTTTACAATTGTCGGTGTAATGATAGAAAATTCTTGATATGATAGAAGGTAGAAGATGGGGTGATGCAGTGAATAGCTGGATTAATAAAATGCAGTCACTAGTGGGCTACCGAACATTTACCGTTTTAACGATTGTGATAACAGGTTTACTCCTTTTTTTAATTCTCGTAAACGGAGTTAGACCAGAGAAATATGATATAAAAGAATTTCACTTATCGAAAGATACAATTCGCTCCATAAAAACAGTTGAAGATCCTGTGAAGACTGAAGAAGAACGWCAAAGAGCAGCTTCAGAGGTTACAAGTGTTTATCAATTCTCCGAGGAAATTGGCGAAAATCGTGCAGCAATTGTTACGTCCGTAATTGATTATGTTCTGGAAGAAAAAGCAGAATCAGTTAAATCGGCTACGCCAATAGAACAACAAGTAAGTAACTTGAAGGAAAACCTTAATGTGCTAGAAACTGATGGGGAAGGAATTCGCTTTACCGATGATGCCCTGGTTTCCTTACTGCTATTGGAGAATGAGTCCTTAATAACTTTAAGAGATTCTCTAACTGCTTCAGTACGCGATATTATGAGTAAGCCGATTCGCACTGAGCAAGTAGCCAATGCCAAAAATGAAATCGAACGAAGTATTCGGGAAAATTTGCAGATACCAGAAAGTGTTCTGCCAACAGCTGTGTTAATTGGACGATACAGCATCACAGTAAATGAAACGTTAAATGAGGAACTGACTCAGGCCCGAATCGAGCAGGCGCGAGCGAGTATTGAGCCGACCCGAATTCTTCAAGGACAAGTAATTGTTCAGGAAGGTCAAATCATCGATCGGGAAGTGTATCGACAACTTAAACTTCTGGGAATGTTAACGAATCAATCGTCATTGGAACCGATTTTGGGGCTGATTCTCTTTATTTCACTTTGTATGTGGCTTGTACATATGCAAATGGCAAAATGGCGTACGAATAAAGAAGAACGGCAACGGGCACTTCTTGTTGGAATGCTGATTTTTATTTTGTCTGTCATCGGGATGAAATTAATCAGTTTGGTATCAGACAATTTTGATGTGACAATTGCCTTTTTATTCCCCACTGCACTAGCTCCAATGCTGGTGCGTTCATTAATAAATGAACGCTTTGCCGTATTAATGGCATTTTTGACGGCAGCGGTCGCAGGTCTAGTGTTCCAGGAAGGGTATTCTGCTGTACTTCAGATGGAAATTGCCCTATATATTTTATTCGGTGGATTTGCAGGTTTATACGTGATTCAAGGTGCTGAAAAACGGTCACACTTACTTCAGACGAGTTTAAATGTAGCTGTTGTCAATTTCATTTTTATGGCATTTTATTTACTAATGACTCAATCAGACTATGGGGTTAGTGAATTGCTGTTTTACGGTATTGCTGCACTCACCTCTGGTCTTTTGTCCGGCGCTTTGACCATTGGCTTATTACCGTTCTTTGAATCAGCTTTCGGATTAATTTCCACAATGAAACTGATCGAACTCTCAAATCCGAATCATCCATTGCTGAAAAAGATCTTAACTGAAACACCAGGAACGTATCATCATAGTGTAATGGTCGCAAATCTGGCTGATGCAGCCTGTGAATCGATTGGTGCAGATGGATTATTAGCACGAGTAGGCTGTTACTATCATGATATCGGAAAAACAAAACGACCAGGATTTTTTATAGAAAATCAAATGAGTCATGCCAACCCTCATGATGCACTTCCTCCAGAAACCAGTAGGGACATCATTTTATCCCATGGTAGTGATGGAGCAAAATTATTGCAAAAGCACAAAATGCCAAAAGAAATTATTGATATTGCTGAACAACATCATGGGACAAGTTTATTAAAATATTTTTATTTCAAAGCAAAAGAGGAAGGGCAGCCCGTAAACGAAGAAGATTATCGTTATGCAGGGCCTAAACCTCAGAAAAAAGAGACAGCTATTATTTCCATTGCAGATAGTGTGGAGGCTGCCGTCCGTTCAATGAAGCATCCTACAGCAGAAAAAATACAGGAAATTGTACATTCCATTATCAAAGACCGATTACATGATGGGCAATTCGATGAATGTGATTTAACGCTTAAAGAACTTAAAACCGTCGAACGCGTTCTGTGTGAGACTTTGAATGGTATATTCCATTCTCGAATTGAATACCCACAATAAAGGAGCTTATATATGCACTTAACGCTAGATTTAATTGACCAAACAGAATCATTATCAACGGAGAACCTGGAGCTTATTGAAAAAATGTTACATCATGCCGCTCAGGCTGAAGGTATTGAAGCTGGCAGCGAGTTATCTGTGACATTCGTGAACAATGAGGAAATTCAGCAAATCAACCATGAATATAGAGGTAAGAATGTACCGACAGACGTCATTTCATTTGCAATGGAAGAACTGGGAGAAGGTGAAATGGCGATTGAAGTAGAGGGTGTGCCACGTATGCTAGGGGATATCATCATTTCAGTCGAACGCGCAAAGGAACAGGCAGTTGATTACGGCCATAGTGAAGAAAGAGAATTGGGCTTTTTAGCAATACACGGTTTCCTTCATTTACTTGGCTATGATCATATGGAAGCCGAAGACGAAAAAGAAATGACTCAAAAGCAAGAGACAATCTTACAGTCTTTTGGATTGCGACGTGAACAGGATGAAAAGCAATAATTTCTTGAATTCATTMAAATTTGCATTCGAAGGAGTCATTTTTGCAAGTAAAAGTGAACGGAATTTTCGCTTCCATTTGCYTGCAGCAATTGCTGTGATTTTGGCGGGAACGTTCAGCCATTTATCAACAGTTGAGTGGATTATCTTGATTTTATGTATTTCCGGGATGTTGAGTCTGGAATTGGTCAATTCTGCTTTAGAAAGAGTCGTTGATCTCGCTTCACCAGAAATTCATGTTTTAGCTAAGCTGGCGAAAGATATGAGCGCTGCTGCAGTTCTTGTATTTGCCTGTGCAAGTGCTATAATCGGAATACTCATCTTTTTACCTAAGTGGATGGAAATTATTAATTGAGGTGTTTTACTAATGGATAARTTACAACTAATGGAAGAATCCAAAATCGCACGCGAAAATGCGTACGTACCATATTCAAAATTTAAAGTGGGTGCTGCTCTGCTTACGAAAGAAGGCAAAGTATACCACGGCTGTAATATTGAAAATGCATCATATAGCATGACAAACTGTGCAGAGCGCACAGCGATGTTTAAAGCTGTTTCTGAAGGCGTTCGTGACTTTGCTTCACTTGCTGTCGTAGCTGATACGGACGGTCCTGTATCGCCATGTGGAGCATGTCGTCAAGTCATTGCAGAGTTCTGTGAGCCAAACATGCCTGTCTATCTAATTAACTTAAAAGGAGATGTACAGGAGACAACAGTTGCTGGGTTGTTGCCAGGTGCATTTACTCCGGAGGATTTAGCTTATGCTGGAAACAAATAAAGGGTACAAGTCTGGATTCATTTCAATCATTGGCCGTCCAAACGCTGGGAAATCGACATTCTTAAACCGTGTTATCGGTCAAAAAATAGCGATTATGAGTGACAAACCTCAAACAACAAGAAATAAAGTTCAAGGTGTTTTAACAACGGACACGGAACAACTTATTTTCATTGATACTCCGGGAATCAATGAGCCTAGACATAAACTAGGGGACTTTATGCTAAAAGTCGCGAAAAACACGTTACGTGAAGTAGATGCGATTTTGTTGATGGTTGATTCTACTGACCGTATCGGTAAACAAGACCGTTACATTTTAGATATGCTCAAAGGGAATGAAACACCAGTCTTTCTGGTGATGAATAAAATCGATTTAATCCATCCTGATAAGCTTTTGAGCGTAACTGAATCTTTCAGAAATGAATTTGAATTCGCGGATGTATTGCCGATTTCTGCACTTGAAGGCATCAATATCGAAGGATTGTTGAAAGTCCTGACTCAACACTTACCTGAAGGACCTCAATATTACCCAGCAGATCAAGTAACTGATCATCCAGAACGTTTCATCATTTCTGAGTTGATTCGTGAAAAAGTTCTTCACTTAACGCATGAAGAGATTCCTCATTCAATTGCTGTTGTTATTGAGAAAATCAAACGAGACGAAGATAGTGAAAAAATCCGTGTGACAGCGACGATTATGGTAGAGCGCGACTCACAAAAAGGCATTGTCATCGGTAAAAAAGGTGCTCTTCTTAAAGAAGTTGGGATGCGAGCACGTAAAGATATCGAAATGTTACTTGGAAGCAAAGTATTTCTTGAACTTTGGGTAAAAGTCCAAAAAGACTGGCGTAACAAACAAGTTCATTTACGAGATTTCGGTTTCCGCGACGACGAATATTAATAAGGGGCGTGGGGGCAGTTGCTGAATCGAATTGAAGGCATTGTCTTAAAAACGCAAGATTACGGGGAATCCAATAAAATAGTCACCATCTATTCACGAGAAGGCGGTAAGGTAACTGCAATGGCAAGAGGTGCGAAAAAGCCTGCCAGCAGACTCGCTGCCATCACTCAACCCTTCACTCATGGGTCCTTCCTGGTCCAGCAAGGACGAGGAATGGGGACCATGCAGCAAGGGGAGCAAATGGAGTCTTATCGTCATATCCGGGAAGATATTGAAGCGACTGCCTATGCAAGTTTTGTGGTGGAATTAATCGATCGTGCAGTGGAAGAACGCACAGCTCAACCTGCCATTTTCAACTTACTTCAACAAGCACTGCATGCCATATCGGAAGAATATGACCCTGAAGCGATTGCTTTGTTCGTGGAGTGGAAAAT